>CALGFL010000315.1 GCA_937881145.1 uncultured Bordetella sp. | reverse complement strand
TACACCAAGCTGGACCGCAGCAAGGTCGAGGTGCGCAAGATCGACAAGATGGGGCGCGCGGCCGTCGACACCAACATGCTGTTCATCGACGATCTCTTCATTCCCGAAGAAGACCGCATCGGCGAAGAAGACAAGGGCTTCGAATACATCCTGCACGGCTTGAATCCGGAACGCATTCTGGTTGCCGCCGAGGCCGTGGGCATCGGCCGGGCCGCGCTGGACATCGCCACGCGCTATGCCAAGGAGCGCGTGGTGTTCGGCCGGCCCATCGGCATGAACCAGGGCGTGCAGCATCCGCTGGCGCAAGCCTGGATGCAACTGGAATCGGCCAACCTCATGATGCTCAAGGCGGCCTCGCGCTACGACGCCGGCCTGTCGTGCGGCGCCGAGGCCAATGCTGCCAAATACCTGGCGGCCGAAGCCGGGCACAACGCCTGCCAGACCGCCATCATGACACTGGGCGGCATGGGCTACTCGCGCGAGTACCGCGTCGAGCGCCTGCTGCGCGAATCGTATATTCCGCGCATCGCGCCGGTGAGCCCGCAACTCATCATGTGCTTCATCGCCGAGCGCGTGCTCGGCCTGCCCAAGTCTTACTGAAAAGAATCGCCATGCTCAATCCGGATGCCAAACCCACCGGCCCTCTGACCGGCGTACGCGTCGTCGACATGACCTCGGTGGGCATGGGCCCTTACGCCACGCAGATCCTCGGCGACATGGGTGCCGATGTGCTCAAGGTCGAAGCCCCGGCCGGCGACGTGTTTCGCTACGCCGAGCCCGCGCTGCACGCCGGCATGGGCGCGGCCTTTCTCAACTTGAACCGCAACAAGCGCTTTCTCGCGCTGGACATCAAGCGCGCAGCCGATCTGGCCGAACTCAAGACGCTGATCGCCGAAGCCGACATCTTCATCTCCAATGTGCGGCCGCAGGCGCTGCGCAAACTGGGGCTGGACTACGAATCGCTGTGCGCGGGCAACCCGCGCCTGATCTACTGCGGCGCCTACGGCTACGCCGAATCGGGGCCCTACAGCGGCCAGCCGGCCTTCGACGACATCATCCAGGCGCGCTGCGGCATGGCGCAGTTCCAGGGCGCCAATGCGGGCGAGCCGCAGTACGTCAACACCATCATGGTCGACAAGGTGTCGGGCCTGACCGTGACTTATGCCCTGGCCATGGCCTTGTACGAGCGCGAGCGCTCGGGCCGGGGGCAGGCCCTCGAAATACCCATGTTCGAAACCATGGTGTCCTTTCTCGCTCCCGAACAACTGGCCGGACAGACGTTCGTGCCGGCCCAAGGCGCGGCCGGCTATCCGCGCGTCATGACGCCGCACCGCAAACCCTATCGCACCGCCGACGGCCACATCGCGCTGCTACCCTACACCACGGCCCAGTGGATGCGCTTTTTCACGCTGGCCGGCCGGCCCGATCTGGCGGCCGATCCGCGCTACGCCGATCTCGCTTCGCGCAGCGCCAACATCGTCGAGCTCTATGCCACGCTTGCCGAGATCGTCAGCCAGCGCACCACGGCGCAATGGCTGGCCTTGCTCGCCGATGCCGACATTCCCCACAGCGAAGTGCCGCGCTACGAAGACGTGCTGAACGACCGGCATCTGCGTGAAACCGGCATGGTCTTCGAATACGATCACCCCACCGAAGGACGCCTGCGCGCGGTCGGCATTCCGACCCGCTTCTCGCGCACGCCGGGCAACATCCGGTCATGGCCGCAGGCGCTCGAACGCGACGCGGCGCACCCGGACAAGGAAAGCTGAATGGCCACGCGGCAAAGCGCCGACAACGCCGGCCACGCAAGCGTCAAGACGGCGCTGCGCGTGATCGAGATCATCGAGATCTACGCCCAGGAAGGGCGGTCGCTGACGCTGACCGAGCTCTCCAAGCGGCTGGACGCGCCCATGTCCAGCTGCCTGGGCCTGATCCGCACGCTGGTATCGCGCGGCTATTTGTACGAAACCGGCAAGCGGCAGGGCTACTACCCCACGGCGCGCCTGCTGCACACCGCCCAGCGCATCGCGCACAACGATCCGGTGCTCGAACGCATGCAGCCCGTCATGGAATCGCTGCGCGACGCCACGGGCGAGACCGTGGTGTTCGGCCAGCTCCAGGACAACCGGGTGCGCTATCTGGACGTGTGCGAATCGGCCAACCCCGTGCGCTACATCACGGCGCCGGGCGATTTGCGCGAGCCGCACATCAACTCCATCGGCCGCGCCATCCTGGGCGCATCGAGCGACCAAACCCGCGATCAGGTGCTGGACAAACTCTCGTTCACGCCCGGCGCGGCGCATGCCGGCGTGTCGCGCGAGACGCTGGAATCGCAGCTGCGGCAATGGCGCGAGCAGGGGTGGTATTCCAATTTCGGCGAATCCTTCGCCGATCTCGGCGGCATCGCGGTTCCCATCACGATCGGCGACGCCATCTACGGCCTGTCGGTGGCAGGGCCTCTCTATCGCGTGCAGCCGCGCGCCGCCGAAATCGTTGCCGCGCTGCAGGCGGCCGCGCGCGGGCTCGGCTCGCACGCGGCGCGTCACGCCGATTCGCCCATACCGCCACAGGAGCCCCGCGCATGACAAGCACCATTCCCACCTTGAGCCAGGGCTATTACTGGCAGGACATCGCAGTCGGCCAGAAATTCCGCACCTTCCGCCGCACCATCACCGAGACTGATATCGTCAACTTCATCAGCGCCACCGGCATGCTGGAGACGATCTTCATCGACACGACCTTCTCGCACGGCGCGATCCAGGGCCGGCCGGTGCCTGGCGCCCTGACCTACAGCCTGATCGAGGGTTTCATCATGCAGGGCATGGTGCAGGGAACCGGCCTGGCCCTGCTGGAGGTGCACAAGAAAGTGCTGGCGCCGGTCGTGGCCGGCGACACGGTCTGGGCCGAAATCGAAATCACCGGGATACGTCCGACTTCCAAGCACAACCGGGCCGTCGTAGTGTCCTTGATCGAAGTGCGCAATCAGCACGACAAGCCCGTCATGACCTATACCGCGACCCGCATGCTGGCGGGCCGGCCCGAGAGCCCCTGATCCAGGAAGATGGCATTCGGAACAACGAGTTTTTCTTGTACGCGATCACGCGGAACAAAAAGGAGAGGAGGAAGAGGCATGAAAAAGCAAAACGGAAAAATGCGTAGATTCGTCAGGCAGAGCCTTGCCGGGGTTGCGCTATTGGGCGCGGCAATGGCGGCACCGACCGCCGCGTTCGCCGCCGCTGCCGGCCCTGTGCCGCAGGCGATCACGGTGGGCACGCTATACGCCTCCAGCGGGGCGTTCGCGGCGATCTCCATGCCGGTCTACAACGGGCTCAAGCTCTGGGTGAACGACATCAACGCCCATGGCGGCGTCTATGTGAAGCCCTACGACAAGAAGCTGCCGATCAAGCTTGTCTCTTATGACGACCAGAGCTCGACCAGCACGGCGACGACGCTCTACAACCAGCTCATCACGCAGGACAAGGTGGACATCCTGGTCGCCGACTCCGGTTCGGTGCTGACCTCGGTGGCGGTGCCGCTGGCGCGCGAGCACCAGAGACTGCTGTTCGACCAGACCGGTACGGGAACGCACTTCTTCTCGGCGGACAACAAATACAACGTGCTGCTCGACGACCCGGTCTCTTCGATCTGGCCGCACCGGCTGGCGCAATTTCTCATCAACGAAGGACCCAAGCACCACATCCGCCGCGTCGCCATCCTGTACTCCACCAACGACTTCACCGGCGCGCAGGCCGAGGCGATGCATAGCTATCTGGAGGCCGCGAAAGGCAAGATCGACATCGTCTACTACCTCGGGGTGCCGACCAGCACGACGAATTACCAAGTGCTGATCCACCGCATCCAGGCCACGCATCCCGATGCGGTGCTCGAGCTCGGCTATCCGACCAATGACATCGCCTTTCTCAAGGCGCTGCATTCCACGGGATTCAAATTCCCGGTCGTGTTTTCGATCTATGCGGGCCTGGAGACCGACCTGCTCAAGAAGAATGCCGGCAACGACGCGCTCAAGAATGTCTTCTCTTATGTTCCGGCCACCGGGGTCAAGTACAAGCCCTCGTTCGGCATGGACATGGAAGCGTTCACCGCGGCCTATCGCAAACTGTATGGCGATAGCGTCAACGTCGGGTTCAACGCGGTGGCCGGCTACAACACGGGCCTCGTGATCGAGAAAACGCTCAACACCACGCGGAGCATGGAGCAGCTTGCCCTGCGCGACGCGGTGTTCGCGCAGTCCGGCAAGCTCACCACGCTGAACGGTTCGTTCGAACTGACACCCGAAGGCGCGCAGCAAGGGAACCTGATGCCGATCGGCCAGCTCCAGGCCAAGGGGAACGATGTCGATCTGGTATCGGTCTACCCGGCAGACGTGGCGCAGGCCCAGCCGATCTTCGGCAAGCATTGATGTAGGAGCCATCCCCCGGCACCGCCGGGGGAATGCCCTGCCGCGTCAATCGTGCTTGATCGAAACGGTCTTGAGCACGGTAAAGCCGTACAGCGCCTCGAAGTCCTTTTCGCGCCCATGGCCACTGGCCTTGACGCCGCCGAAGGGCAGCTCGACGCCGCCGCCGGCACCGTAATTGTTGATGAAGACCTGACCGCTCCTGACTTTGCGCGACATGCGCAAGGCGCGCGAGACGTCGCGCGTCCAGACGCTGGCGACCAGGCCGTATTCGGTCGCGTTGGCGATGCGCACGGCGTCGGCTTCGTTGTCGAACGGCATGGCCGACAGAACCGGACCGAAGACTTCTTCCTGCGCCAGGCGGTGCTTGACCGGCACGTCGCGCAATAGCGTGGGCGCCTGGTAGAAGCCGCCGGACGGCGCCTCGGCCACCACGCTGCCGCGCGCCACGATAGCGATGCCGTCGCGCTCGGCATCGCGCAGAAAGCCCTGCACGCGCTCTTGCTGGGTCTTGCGGATCAACGGACCGCAATCCAGATCCATCGCGGCCGGGCCCGTGCGCAGCGCGGCGAAAGCCTTGCCCACACGGTCGAGCACTTGCTCATAGGCGCTGCGCTCGACGAGCAGGCGGCTGCCGGCCGAGCAGGTCTGCCCGGCGTTCTGCACGATGGCGTTGAGCACTACCGGCACCATGGCATCCATGTCGGCGTCGGCGAACACGATCTGCGGCGACTTGCCGCCCAGCTCCATGGTGACCGGCACGTGGCGCTCGGCCGCGGCCTGCGTCACCAGCACGCCCACGCGCGGCGAGCCGGTAAAGGAAATATGGTCCACGCCAGCGTGGCGCACCAGGATGTCGCCGGCTTCGTGACCATAGCCGGTCACGATGTTGAGCGCCCCCGGCGGGAAGCCCACTTCGGCGGCCAGCTCGGCCACGCGCAGAAGCGACATGCAAGCATCCTCGGCCGGCTTGACCACGCAGGCATTGCCCGCCGCCAGCGCGCCGCCCACGCTGCGGCCGAAGATCTGCATGGGATAGTTCCACGGCACGATGTGGCCGGTGACGCCGTGCGGTTCGCGCAGCGTCAGTACGGTATAGCCCTGGGCGTAGGGAATGGTCTGGCCGGTCAGCTTGTCGGCCGCGCCGCCGTAGAACTCGAAGTAGCGCGCCAGCGCCGTGGCGTCGGCGCGCGCCTGCTTGGTGGGCTTGCCGCAATCGCGCGACTCGATCTGCGCCAGTTCTTCGTGATGGTCCTGCACCTTCACGGCCAGCTTGAGCAGCAATCGACTGCGCTCGGCCGCAGAAAGCCTGCCCCAGGCGCCTTCGTCATAAGCGCGCCGCGCGGCCTGCACGGCCAGGTCGATGTCGGCGGCGTTGCCGCGCGCGATGCGGTCGTATTCCTGGCCGGTGGAGGGGTCGATGACGGGGATGGACTCGCCCGAAGCGCCGGCAACGGCGCGGTTATCGATGAAATGCGACTTCACTATGGTCTCCTGTGTTCTGTCGGTGCGCGACCGAAGGGAACAGCATAAAACCAAAAGCCGAAACGGACGCTACAGAGCGCTACATCTGCACCGACAGGCCGCCGTCGACCACCAGCACGTGACCGTTGACGAAGGACGAAGCGGGCGAGGCCAGGAACACCGCCGCCGTGGCGATTTCCTCGGGCCGCCCCCAACGGCCCATGGGGTTGCGCGCGCCCACGGCCGGACCCAGCTGAGGATCGGCCGCCATGGCCACATTGGTCTCGGTGACGAACGTGCCCGGCGCAATGGCGTTGCTGGTGATGCCGTGCCTGGCGTATTCCGTCGCCAGCGCACGCATCATGCCCGTGAGCCCCTGCTTGGCTGCCGGATACAGCGCATCGCCCGCGCGCGTCACCTCTCCCAGCACCGAGGTAATGGTGATGAGCCGGCCGTACTGTTGCTTGACCATGCGTTCGGCCGCCCGCTTGGAAAGCAGCATGCCGGCCACCAGATCCACTTCGATCAATTCGCGGATTTCG
>CALGFL010000314.1 GCA_937881145.1 uncultured Bordetella sp. | reverse complement strand
CGACAGGATGCCGCGGATCATCGGCGTCAGGTGCGGCGTGAACACCACGCGCACGGGTGCGTCGGTCACGCGCGACAGTCCCTGCACGATTTCCGGATGATGACGATGCCCCGACAGCGCATACGCGGAAAAATTGTCCGACGCCTCGGCGAACAACAGGCTCGCCTCCGCCTTGCGCCCGGCGCCCGACACGCCGGACTTGCTGTCGGCGATGAGCTTCGAAGCGTCGACGACGCCGGCTTCGACGAGCGGCAGGAAGCCGAGCTGCACGGTGGTCGGATAGCAGCCGGGGTTGCCGACGATGCGCGCTTTGCGGATCGCGTCGCGGTTCATCTCCGGAAGGCCGTAAACCGATTCGGCGAGCAGGTCGGTGCAGGCGTGCGGCATCTTGTACCAGCGCTCGAACATCGCCGCATCCTGCAGGCGGAAATCGGCGGCGAGGTCGATGATCCTGGCACCGCTGTCGGTCAGCTCGCGCGCCTCGCCCATCGCCACGCCATGCGGCGTCGCGAAGAACACCACGTCGCATTGCGCGAGCCCCGCATCCGCGGGATCGCTGAAGGCGAGGTCGTAGACGCGGCGCAGCGACGGGAACATCTGCGCGACCGGCGTACCCGCTTCCTTGCGCGAGGTGATCGCGCGTACGTCTGCATTGGGATTGCGCGCGAGGATGCGCAGCAGCTCGACGCCGGTGTAGCCGGTGCCGCCGACGATGCCGACTTTGATCTTCGATGCCATGGTGTGTTCTTTGCCAAAAAAAAGGGAGCGCGCCGAGCGATCCGGTATCGCGCAAAAGCTATTTTATCGCCCCCTCGCCCATCCCCCCGAGAATCAGGCCCATCGCCCCCAGGAGCGACAGGCTGATCCCCTCGCCCAGCGCCAGGGCGGAACAGGCCATGCCGGGCACGCCGGCGGCGCGGGTCATGGCGCAGCCAGCGCCAGATCGGACCGGCGCGCGGACTTCTGCCAGCGCTGCACATAGTCGGGCTCGTCCATGACGGCGGATTCGGCCACGGGGGGCAGCGGCTGCAGCGCCAGGGGCAGCACGCCGGCCCAGACCGGCCGGGCCATGTCGGTCTCGTCGTCCTTCGGGCCGCCGACGCGGATCTTGGACGCGGCTTCGTCGAGCGCGATGCGCAGCACCGTGGTCGCGGCAAGCTCGCTGGCGTCGCCGGGGCGCACTTCGCGCGAGCGACCCGGCGCGACGAATTCCACGAACGCATCCATCGCCGCGGCCTTGGCTTGGCCCTGCACCAGCTCGAACGCGCCGTAGACGACCGCGGACCGGTAGTTCATCGAGTGATGGAAAGCCGAGCGCGCCAGCACCAGCCCGTCCAGATGCGTGACGGTCACGCAGACCTGCGCGCCGGCGGCGGCGAGCTTGAGCATGCGGCTGCCGTTGGAGCCGTGGATGTACAGGTGATCGCCCTCGCGCCAGCACGCGGTGGGAATGCAGTGCACGCCATGCTCGTCGGCAAAGGCCAGGTGGCAGAGGTACGCCGAGTCGATGATGGCGTGCAGCGTGGCGCGGTCGTAGTAGGCACGATTGGGAACGCGGCGCACGCGTGTGCGGGCGGAAGACGGCGCGGCTTCGGACGTGGTCATTGCGGGGCTCCTTGTAAACAACGATGAACACGTCCAAGATAAGAAAATCGTGGCACTATTTGTAGACCCACGAAGCACAATATTCATGGAGCCACGATGGACTATGAAATGCTGCTTGCGACGTTCCGGCGCCAGATCGGGCCGCAGGCCTACGCGCGGATGCCGCGGCAGAATCGCCTGTATGCCAGCCTGCGCGCGGCCATACTGAGCGGCAAGATCGAAGAAGGCACGCGCCTGCTGTCGTCGCGCCTGATGTCCGAAGAGTTGGGCATGGCGCGCAACTCGGTGCTTTACGCCTACGAGCGTCTGGCCTCCGAAGGCTTCGTGCGCGGCACGCGGCAAGGCACGGTCGTGGCGCGGGTGGGCCTCACGCAAACGCCGGCCGCCGCGCCCGCAGAAATGCCGGCGCTGTCGCGCCGCGTGACGCATCTCAACCGCCCGGGCAAGGGCATGGACGATCCCCTGCCTTTTCTGCCGGGCACGCCGGCGCTCGATGAATTTCCGCTCGCGCAATGGCGGCGCTGCATCGAACGCGCCTGGCGCAGTACCGGTTCCGCCCAGCTCGGATACGCGCCCACCTCCAGCAACGCGGCGCTGCGCCGGGTCATCGCGGAGTACCTGCGCGTTTCGCGCGGCGTGCGCTGCGACGCCGAGCAGGTCTTCGTCACACACGGCACGCAAAGCGGCCTGGGCCTGTGCGCCCATGCGCTGGCCGATGCCGGCGACACCGTCTGGGTCGAGAACCCCGGCTACAACGGCGCCCGCAATGCCTTCCTCGCCGCCGACCTGCGGCTCACGCCGATTCCGGTCGACGCCGACGGCCTTGCGCCGCAACCGCGGCACTGGCGCGATACGCCGCCCAAGCTCATCTACATCACCCCCTCGCACCAATACCCGCTCGGCGCCGTGATGAGCCTGGAGCGGCGCCTGGCCCTGGTGGCCCAGGCGCGGACCGCCGGCGCCTGGATCATCGAGGACGACTACGACAGCGAATTTCGCCGCCAGGGCGCGCCGCTGTCGGCCCTGCAGGGCCTGGCCGAGGATGCGCCGGTGATCTATCTGGGCACCTTCAGCAAGGTGATGTTTCCCGCCCTGCGGATCGGCTTCATGGTAGTGCCGCCCGCGCTCACGCCGGTGCTGCGCCGAGCCGCCGGGGCGCTGATGCTGCGCGGACGGGCGGCCGATCAGCAGGCGCTGGCGGACTTCATCGAAGCCGGGCATTTCACGCGGCACCTGGCGCGCATGCGGCGGCTCTACGTCCAGCGGCGCGACGCGCTGCAAGAGGCGCTGGAGCGGCACCTGCGGGACCTGCTGACGGTTTCTGGCGCAGGCGGCGGAATGCACCTGTCCGCGCGGCTGGATGTGCCGGCGGCGGACACCGAGGTCAGCCGCGCGGGGCGCGAGCGCGCACTGGTGCTGCGGCCGCTGTCGCAGCTTTGCCTGCCCGAAAGCGAAGAGACCTACAACGGGCTGATGCTCGGCTACGGCGCGGTTCCCGCCGAAACCATGGACGCGGCGGCAAGAACCATGAAACAGGCGATCCACGCCGCCTTGCGTACCTGAACCCGGTGCCTGAACCGCCTGGCGGCACGGGCGAAAAAAAGCCGCCTCTGCGAACAGGGCGGCTTTTTTGGCGCAGCAGGCGATTAACGCTTGCTGAACTGCTTCCGACGGCGGGCCTTGCGCAGACCGACCTTCTTGCGTTCGACTTCGCGGGCATCGCGGGTGACGAAGCCGGCTTGCGACAGCGAGGGCTTGAGCGCCGCGTCGTAGTCGATCAGGGCGCGGGTGATGCCGTGGCGGATGGCGCCGGCTTGGCCGGTTTCGCCGCCGCCGTGCACGTTGACCTTGATGTCGAAGGCTTCGACCATGCCCGTCAGTTCGAGCGGCTGGCGCACGATCATGCGGCCGGTTTCGCGGGCGAAGAATTCGTCGACGGGCTTGCCGTTGACGATGATGTTGCCCGTGCCCTTCTTGATGAAAACGCGAGCCACCGAGGTCTTGCGACGGCCGGTTCCGTAGTTCCAGTTACCGATCATGGCGTTTCCTTAGATTTCCAGCGGCTTGGGCTGCTGCGCGGTATGCGGATGCTCGGCACCGGCATACACCTTCAGCTTCTTGATCATCGCGTAGCCCAGGGGACCCTTGGGCAGCATGCCCTTGACGGCCTTCTGGATGGCGCGGCCAGGAAAACGCTCTTGCATCTTCCGGAAATTGGTTTCGCGGATACCGCCCGGGTACGTGGTGTGGCGGAAGTACTTCTTGTCTTCCGTCTTGTTGCCGGTAACGACGATATCGGCGGCGTTGACGATGATGATGTAATCACCGGTGTCAACGTGCGGCGTGAATTCGGGTTTGTGCTTGCCACGCAGACGGCGTGCGACTTCGCTGGCCACACGACCGAGGACTTTGCCCTTGGCGTCGATCACAAACCAGTCACGTTGGACTTCATGCGGCTTGGCCACAAAGGTCTTCATGATGGTTCCTAAGATTTCCATTGTTCCGAAGGCAGAATGGCCTGCCGCCGGGTTTTCTCCCCTCGATCTCCGGCCTAAGCGTTATTACCCGCCCGTGCTTGAAAGATGGGAAAGAGCCCACGACTATAGCATCTGAGCATTTTTTGCGCAAACCGCGAGTCGTAAGGGGGCAAAGACGGTCCGTCCGGGCCGACTACCCCGGACGGAGCCTCAACTCGGCTTGAACACCAGCGTCGAGGACAGGTATTGCTCGTAGGCGCCCTCGCCCACCTTGAACCAGGACACGAGATCGCCGCGCGAGGCCATGTAGCTGTCGTGGATCGCCTTGAACTTGGGATCCTTGCCCGACCTGTCGGCATACCAGGCCGCCGCCGCGTCCCAGGCGGCGTCCAGCACCGAGCGCGGGAAGGCGCGCAACTGCGCCCCGCCCGCCACCAGGCGGCGCAGGGCCACGGCGTTGCGGGCGTCGTAGCGCGCGGTCACGTCCAGATGCACCGCGCAGCTGGCCGCCTTGACGATGGTCTGATAGGTCTTGGGCAGGCTGCCCCAGGCCTTGGCGCCGATGTACAGCGAGGCCTGCGTGCTGCCCGCCCACCAGCCCGGGTAGTAGTAGAAATTGGCCGATTTGGGCGCGCCCTGCTTGTCGTCGTCATAAGGCGTGCCGGCGCCCAGGACGGCATCGAGCGCGCCGGCGGCGAGCGCCGCCTGCGCGTCGGCGGCCGGCGCTTGCGGCGCCGCGCCCATGGCGGCCAGCAGCGTCCCGAGCAGCCCCTGGGCCTGGATCTTCAGGCCCTTGAACGCCTCGATCGACCTGATCTCGTTCTTGTACCAGCCGCCCATGCGCGCGCCGGTATTGCCCAAGGGAAAATTGACGATGCCATGGTCCCTGAAGAGGTCACGCGTAAGCGAGAGCCCGTCGCCCTCGAACATCCATGCGTTCATCTGCCGGGTCGTCAGGCCGAAAGGCACGGCCGCGTCGAAGCAGAACGCCGGATTGACGCTTTCATACAAGGAAGAGACGGCATGGCCCATTTCGGCCTGGCCCTTCTGCACGGTTTCGAGCACCCCCGAGGCCGGCGCATTCTCGCCGGCCGGCGCGGGCTGGATGACGAAGCGGCCGTCGGTGGCGTCGGATACATATTGCGCAAATACGCCAGCCGCGCCGTACAGCACGTTCTGCTGCTCGGTAAAGGCCGAGGCCAGGCGCCATTTGAAAGACGGCGAATCGGCCGCCAGGGTCGGCGCGGCCAGAACGGCGCCGCCCGCCGCGGCTCCCAGGCCAGCTCCCTTCAAGAAGGATCGACGTTGCATGATTTTGATCTCCCGAAGCGTGTTGCTGGATGGCCCGAAGGACGGATGAGAGACAGATCAGGTGCCGGCGATCGACATCTGCCCGATCAGAATGGAACCGGTGGTCTTGGTGCCGCGCGTAATGGTGTCCGCGCCCACCGCGACGATGTCGCGGAACATGTCGGCCAGGTTGCCGGCGATGGTGATCTCCTGCACGGCATGCTGGATGCGGCCGTTCTTGACCCAATAGCCGAAGGCGCCGCGCGAATAATCGCCCGTGACGTAGTTCACGCCCTGGCCGATCAGTTCGGTGACCAGCAGCCCCGTGCCCAGCTTGCGCAGCATGGCTTCGAAGTCGTCGCCCTTGCGCGTAAGCCGCGAGGTGAGCGACAGATTGTGCGAGCCGCCCGCGTTGCCGGTGGTGACCATGCCCAGCTTGCGCGCCGTATAGGTCGACAGGAAATAGCCTTCCAGCCTGCCGCCCTCGACCACCTGGCGGGCCTGCGTGCGCACGCCCTCGTCGTCGAAGGGCGAGCTGCCCATGCCGCCCGGCACGTGCGGATCTTCGGCCACGTCGATGTGATCGGCGAACACCGGCTTGCCCAGCGCGTCGACCAGGAAGCTGGCTTTGCGGTAAAGCGCGCCGCCGCTGGTGGCCTGCGTGAAAGCGCCCAGCAGGCCCAGGGCCAGCGGGGCTTCGAACAGCACCGGCACCTTGCAGGTGGCGATGCGGCGGGCCGACAGCCGCGAAAGCGTGCGCTCGGCGGCATAGCGGCCCACGGCCTCGGGCGAGGCCAGGAGCTTGGCGTCGCGCTCGGAGGTGTACCAGTAGTCGCGCTGCATTTTGTCGCCGCGCCCGGCGATGGGCGCCACCGACAGGCTGTGGCGCGAATACGGATAGCCGCCCAGGAAACCGCGCGTATTGCCCATGACGAACTGGCCTTCGAAGGCGCCTACGGACGCCCCGTCGGTATTGGTAATGCGAGGATCGACCGCGCGCGAAGCGCGCTCGGCGCGCAGCGCCAGCTCGGCGGCCTCTTCGGTGCCGATGG
>CALGFL010000313.1 GCA_937881145.1 uncultured Bordetella sp. | reverse complement strand
GCAAGCATTGCGGCGCGCCCCGACCGGAAGAGTGCCCTCGGGGTCATGGCGCTCGTCTATTGCGCAACGTCCGCCTTCGCGGTGTTGCGCAGGCGGATGTGCAGGTCGCGCAACTGGCGCTCGTCCACCGGGCTCGGTGCCTGCGTCAGCAGGCACTGCGCGCGCTGGGTCTTCGGGAAGGCGATCACGTCGCGGATCGATTCGGCGCCGGTCATCATGGTGACGATGCGGTCCAGGCCGAAGGCCAGGCCGCCGTGCGGCGGCGCGCCATACTGCAGTGCGTCCAGCAGGAAGCCGAACTTCTGGCGGGCTTCCTCGGCGCCGATCTTGAGCGCGCGAAAGACCTTGCTCTGCACTTCTTCGCGGTGGATGCGCACCGAGCCGCCGCCGATTTCCCAGCCGTTGAGCACCATGTCGTAGGCCTTGGCGAACGCCTTGCCCGGATCGGTTTCGAGGTAGTCCTCGTGGCCGTCCTTGGGGCTGGTGAAGGGATGGTGGGCGGCGGTGTAGCGGCCTTCTTCCTCGTCGTATTCGAACATGGGGAAATCGATGACCCACAGCGGCTTCCAGCCGGTGGCGAACAGGCCCGTCTTCTTGCCGAATTCGCTGTGGCCGATCTTCACGCGCAGCGCGCCGATGGCGTCGTTGACCACCTTGGCGCTGTCGGCGCCAAAGAAAAGGATGTCGCCGTCTTTGGCGCCGGTGCGCTTGAGCATCTCGGCCAGGGCGGCGTCATGCAGGTTCTTGACGATGGGCGACTGCAGGCCATCGCGGCCCTTGGCCTGCTCGTTGACCTTGATGTAGGCCAGGCCCTTGGCGCCGTAGATGCCGACGAACTGGGTGTAGGAGTCGATCTCGCTGCGCGGCATTTCGCCGCCGCCGGGCACGCACAGGGCCACCACGCGGCCGCCGGCCATATTGGCCGCCGAGGCAAACACCTTGAAGTCCACGTCGCGCATCACGTCGGTGACGTCGGTGAATTCGAGCTGCACGCGCAGGTCGGGCTTGTCCGAACCGTAGCGTTTCATGGCTTCGGTCCAGGTCATCTGCGGGAAGGCCGGCAGATCCACGTCTTGCACTATCTTGAAGACGTGGCGGATCATGCCTTCGAAGATGTCGCGGATTTCGACTTCGTTCAGGAACGAGGTTTCGCAGTCGATCTGCGTGAATTCGGGCTGGCGGTCGGCGCGCAGGTCTTCGTCGCGGAAGCACTTGGTGATCTGGTAGTAGCGGTCGAAACCGGCGACCATCAGCAACTGCTTGAAGAGCTGCGGCGACTGGGGCAGCGCGAAGAAGTGGCCCGCGTTCACGCGCGAGGGCACGAGGTAGTCGCGCGCGCCTTCGGGCGTGCTCTTGGTGAGCATGGGGGTTTCGATGTCGATGAAGCCCAGACTGTCCAGGTATTTGCGCACTTCGATGGACACGCGGTAGCGCAGCATCAGGTTGCGCTGCATGGGCATGCGGCGCAGGTCCAGCACGCGGTGCGTCAGGCGCGTGGTTTCCGACAGGTTGTCGTCGTCCAGCTGGAAAGGCGGCGTGACCGAGGCGTTGAGCACTTCGACTTCGCGGCAGAGGATTTCGACTTCGCCCGAAGCCATGTCGGGGTTGGTCGTGCCTTCGGGGCGGTTGCGCACCAGGCCGACGATGCGGATGCAGAACTCGTTGCGCAGGCTTTCGGCGATCTTGAAGGCCTCGGCGTTGTCGGGATCGAACACGATCTGGGCCAGGCCGGCGCGGTCGCGCATGTCGATGAAGATGACGCCGCCATGGTCGCGGCGCCGATTCACCCAGCCGTACAGGGTGACAGTCTGGCCGAGATGATCGCGGCAAACTTGACCGGTATAGCAAGTGCGGCTCATGGGAAAGACTCCGTATTGGGTATAGATGTGAAGAGGGTTCAGCGTGCGCCCGGACTCGCGTCGGACGCCTCGGGCAGGGGTGAGTGCGCGGCCAGCGTGGGAGGCGTCACGACACCCATCGAAACGATGTACTTGAGCGCGGCGTCGACCGACATGTGCAACTCGACGATTTCTTCGCGCGGCATGATGAGGAAAAAGCCCGACGTGGGGTTGGGCGTGGTGGGCACATACACGCTCAAGTGCTCGCCCGGCAGGTGGCCGGCTACCTCGCCCCCGGGCTCGCCCGTGAGAAAGGCGATCGTCCATGAACCCTTGCGCGGGTATTCGATCAGCACCGCCTGGCGGAAGGCCCGGCCGTTGGGCGCCAGCACGGTGTCGCTGACCTGCTTGACCGAGCTGTAGATGGAACGCACCAGCGGGATCTGGTTGAGCGGGCGCTCCCACAGGATGAAGAGGCGCCGGCCCAGGAAGTTGGCCGTGAACATGCCGGTGACGAGGATGACCGCGATCACCAGCACGAAGCCGAAGCCGGGAATGTGCCGGTTGAAAAGCGCCTGGGACGACAGGAAGTCGGGCACGAAGCCGCCCAGCGTATTGACGATCAGGCCGATCACCCAGATGGTGATCACCAGCGGGATCCAGACCAGAAGGCCGGTAATGAAGAATTTTTTGAGCACGGGGCCCAGCCTTGTCAGGTGGACGATGAAGTGGGCGCTGCCGGCGGCGGGGCGGCGGCAGGGGCGGCGGCGGCACCGCTGTCGCCCGACGGCTTGGCCGCCTCGGACGATGCGGTCGAATCGGGCGACGAGGCCGGCTTGGCCGCCGCGCCGCTGTTCGAGCCGTTGCCGCGGAAATCCGTGACATACCAGCCCGAACCCTTGAGCTGGAAGCCCGCCGCCGTGACCTGCTTGGCATACGTGGCCTGTCCGCAGTTGGGGCAGACCGTCAGGGGCGTATCGGAGATTTTCTGCAGCACATCGGCGGCATGGCCGCAGGCGCTGCACTTGTAGGCGTAGATAGGCATGTCGAGCCACGCGCCCGTAAACCAGGGCGCCGGGAAAAATGAGGAAAACAGGAGATTTTAGCCGAACCGCGGGAAATGCCGGGCGAGGCGGCCGGGGGCAACCTGTCCGACGCCCGATGCAGTTAATCTAGCCTATTCCCGCAAGATCACACCAGGAGAATGGAAATGGCGAAAGGTTATTGGGTTGTCTCGTACCGCAAGATCAACGATCCGCAAAAACTGGATGCGTACGCCAAACTGGCGAGCCCGGCGGTGATCGCCGGCGGCGGGCGCTTCGTGGCCCGCGGTGTGGCGGTGCAGGCCGCCGAACAGGGCCTGGTTCAGCGCACGACCGTGGTCGAGTTCGATAGCGTGGAAAAGGCCATCGCCTGCCACGACGGTGCCGCCTACCGGCAAGCGCTGCAAGCCCTGGGCGACTCGGTCGAACGCGACTTCCGGATTGTGCAGGGCGTGGATTGACGGGCCGCTAGAACAGCAGAAACGCCCCCGCCGCGACCAGCGTGGGCGCCAGCGCCGCCAGCAACAGCTTGCCGGCGGAGATCGACTCATCGGGAAAATACCCCTTGAGCAAGGCGAAGCCGGCCGGATTGGGCGCATTGGCAATGACGGTGAGGCCGCCCCCGGTAACGGCCCCGGCCACCAGCATGGTGCGCCAGGCTTCGCTGGTGCCGTGAACCAGCGAGCCCAGGTAAGTCAGCGCCGCGTTGTCGGTGAGCGCGGTCAGCGCCGCGGCGCCCCAGTACAGTACCTGCGGCGACAGGCCGCCCAGCAGATCCTGCAGCCACCATTGCTGCAGGCCGCCCAGCACGACCAGGCCCGCCAGGAAAAAGCCGACCAGCAGGCCCTCCTTGATGAGCAGGCGGCCCTGGTAGCGCTTGTAGGCGCTGCAAAAGCCGATGAAGAACATGAGCAGGCCCAGGAACACCGGAGGATGGTGCGCCCCCAGGACCACGCCGGCCAGAAAGACCAGGTGCACGGCCATGATCCAAACCGGCACCGCGGGACGGCCGGCATTGCCGCTGCCCGCGTCCGGCTCGCCCCCGTCTTGCCGGGCAGGACGGGTCGCGGCGGCCGCGGCGAGCACGTCGCGGCGACACAGCCAGGTCAGGGCGACGGCGTTGCACAGGACCGCCACCGCGGCCCGGTGGCCGAAATGCGCGAGCATGTGGGGCGTATCCCAGCCGAAGGTGGTGGCCACCATGAGCACGGGCGGCGCGGCATACGCCGTGAGCACGCCGCCGATCGAGATATTGACGAACAGCACGCCCAGCGTCAGATACTTGAAGCGCGCGTTGCCGGGCGCGCGAAAGTACGCGTCGCGCAACAAGATGGCAGCCAGCGTCATGGCGGCCGGCTCGGTGATGAAAGAGCCGACCAGCGGCACCAGCGCCATGATCAGGAAGAACATGCCCAGCTCGCGCCGCATCGGCAGCACCCGCACCAAGCCGTACAGCAGCAGGCGCGCCAGCTCCAGCACAGGGCGGCTGGCGGCCACCACCATGATGGCGAAGACGAACAGCGCTTCGGTGAAATCGCTGGCGTCCAGATACTTCACGGCGGCAGGCACATCGGCCAGCGCGGCCATGGCGAGCAGCAGCACGAAGGCCCAGGCGCCGAATACCACTTCGACTTCGGCCAGCAGGTGCCACGCGCCCGCATGCGGGCCGCCGCGATGCGCCAGCCGCGCGAAGATCGACACCGAGAACGTGTGCAGCACGGCCAGCGCGAAGCATAGCGTCGCGGTGATTTCGATAGCGGTAGACATGTATCTTCAGTTTTGCCGACGCGCGGCCAGGAGCAGGCGGGCGCCCTTTTCCGCGATCATCAGGGTGGGCGAGTTGGTGTTGCCCGAAGTGATGGTGGGCATGATGGACGCGTCGATCACGCGCAGGCCTTGGACGCCGCGCACGCGCAATTGATCGTCGACCACGGCCAGCGGGTCGCTGCCCATTTTGCAAGTGCCCACGGGGTGGAAGATGGTGGTGCCGATCTCGCGCGCGGCCTTGACGAGATCTTCCTGGGTTTGCAGGGAAGCGCCCGGCTTGAATTCCTCGGGATGGTATTGCGCGAGCGCGGGCTGGGACACGATGCGGCGCGTCAGGCGCACGCTATCGGCCGCCACCTTGCAGTCTTCGTCCGTGGACAGGTAGTTGCACAGGATCTCGGGCGCGGTGCGCGCGTCCGGCGAGGTGATGCGCACGTTGCCGCGGCTGGACGGCCGCAGATTGCAGACCGACGCGGTGAAGGCCGGGAACTGGTGCAGGGAATCGCCGAACTTGTCCAGGGACAGGGGCTGCACGTGATACTGCACGTTGGCGCGCGTGTACTCGGGACTGCTGCGCGCGAAGGCGCCCAGCTGCGACGGCGCCATGGTGAGCGGACCGCGCTTGAATAGCGCGTATTGCAGGCCCATCATGGCCTTGCCCCACAGCGAGTTGGCCATGGTGTTGAGCGTGTGCGCATTGCCGCCGACTTTGTAGATCAGGCGCAACTGCAGGTGGTCCTGCAGATTGCCGCCCACCCCGGGCAGATCGTGCAGCACCGGCACGCCCAGCGATTGCAGCAGCGCCTGCGGCCCGATGCCGGACACCTGCAGCAATTGCGTCGAGCCGATGGAGCCCGCCGCCAACACCACTTCGCACGAAGCACGGGCTTCGCGCTCGGCGCCGTCCGCCAGGCGATAGCGCACGCCGCGCGCGCGCTTGCCGTCGAATGCCAGGCCGGCCGCCTGCGCGCCGGTGATCACGTGCAGATTGGGCCGCTGCCGCACCGGATGCAGGAACGCCTTGGCCGCGCTCCAGCGCACGCCATGGCGCTGATTGACTTCGAAGTAGTTGCAGCCTTCGTTGTCGCCGCGGTTGAAGTCTTCTATTGTCGCGAGGCCGGCCTGCGCCGCCGCGTCGCGGAAAGCATCGAGCAAGGTCCAGGACAAGCGCTGGCGCTCGACGCGCCATTCGCCGCCGGCGCCGTGAAAGGCGCTGCTTCCGGCGTGGTGGTCTTCGACGGCCTTGAACAGCGGCAGCACGTCGTCCCAGCCCCAGCCGCTGTTGCCCTGCGCCGCCCAGCCGTCGTAGTCGGCCGCCTGGCCGCGCATGTAGATCATGCCGTTGATCGACGAACTGCCGCCCAGGACGCGCCCGCGCGGATAGCCCAGGCTGCGCCCCGCGATGCCGGGGTCGGTCTGCGTGCGATAGCACCAGTCGGTGCGCGGGTTGCCGATGCAGTACAGGTAGCCGACGGGAATGTGCAGCCAGCGCCAGTCGTCCGGCCCGCCCGCTTCCAGCAGCAGCACCTTGACGGCCGGGTCGGCCGACAGCCGGTTGGCCAGCAGGCAGCCGGCGGTGCCGGCGCCGATGATGATGTAGTCGTAGAGAGGCGCAGAAGTGCTTGGGGCCGTCATGCTTTTGTCTCCTGTTATGGCTTAAATGTAACCGTACTGGCGCAATTCGTGCCGGGTGATCGCTGCGGCGCATGGCGCGCCAGGGGCAATATGTGACAATAGTACCGATCCGGCGAATGCTTTTTTTTCGTCGTTATTTCG
>CALGFL010000312.1 GCA_937881145.1 uncultured Bordetella sp. | reverse complement strand
ATCGGCATCGTCAAGAAGAACGCGATCATGATCGTGGACTTCGCGCTCGAGGCCGAACGCACGCACGGCAAGGCGCCGCGCGAGGCCATCTTCGAAGCCTCGCTGCTGCGTTTTCGCCCCATCCTCATGACCACGCTGGCCGCCATGCTGGGCGCGTTGCCCATGCTGCTGGGCACCGGCACCGGGTCGGAACTGCGCCGGCCGCTGGGCCTGGCCATCATCGGCGGCCTCACTCTCAGCCAGCTGCTCACGCTGTTCACCACGCCGGTGATCTATCTGTTCTTCGACCGCGCCGCGCGGCGCCTGCGCCGCAAGTTCGATAAAGACGGCGCGGCGCCCGACGCCGGAGTCCCTCAGGACCCGCGATGAACATCACCGGGGTCTTCATCCGCCGGCCGGTAGCGACCACGCTGCTGGCCATTGCCACCGTGCTGTCGGGCCTGCTTGCGTTCTTCAAGCTGCCGGTCGCGCCCCTGCCCAACATCACCTTCCCGGTGGTCGTCGTGCAGGCCAGCATGGCGGGCGCGAGCCCCACCACCATGGCCTCGACGGTGGCCGAACCGCTGGAACGGCGACTGCAGACCATTGCCGGCGTGAACGAGATGACCTCGACCAGCACGGTCGGATCGACGCGGATCATCGTCCAGTTCGACCTGGCGCGCGACATCAGCGGCGCGGCGCGCGACGTCCAGGCCGCGATCCAGGCGGCGCGCGCCGACCTGCCCAGCACGCTGCGCAGCAACCCCACCTACCGCGAATACAACCCGGCAGATTCGCCCATCATGGTGCTCGCGCTGACCTCGGACACGCTGACCAAGGCGCAGCTCTACGATTCGGCCAACTCGGTCATCCAGCAGCAGCTCTCGGCCATCGACGGCGTCGGCCAGATCACGCTGGGCGGCGGCGCGCTGCCCAGCGTGCGGGTCGAACTGGAACCGAGCAAGCTCAATCACTACGGCATCGGCCTGGAGGACGTGCGGGCGGCGATCAGCGCTGCCAACGCCAACAGTGCCAAGGGCCACCTGGACGTGGGCGACCGGCGCTACGAGGTGCTCTCGAACGATCAGATCAACCAGGCCGCGCCCTACCGCGACCTGGTGATCGCCTACCGCGGCGGCGCGGCGGTGAAGCTGGCCGACGTGGCCGACGTGCTCGATTCGAACGAGAACATCCGCAACGCCGGCCTCTACAACGGCAAGCCGGCGGTGCTGGTCATCGTCTATCCGCTGCCCGGCAGCAACATCGTCGATACGGTCAGGCAGATCCG
Source organism: uncultured Bordetella sp. (assembly GCA_937881145.1). GTDB lineage: Bacteria > Pseudomonadota > Gammaproteobacteria > Burkholderiales > Burkholderiaceae_B > Bordetella. The sequence goes on along the minus strand of CALGFL010000312.1, from coordinate 5,154 downwards.
CAATGTGCTGCCGTCCATCGAAGCCCTGCTGCCCAGCAACATCCACGTGGGCGTGGCGATGGACCACTCGGAATCGGTCAATGCCTCGGTCGGCGACACCGAGCGCACGCTCTTCATCGCGGTGCTGCTGGTGATCGGCGTGGTGTTCGTCTTCCTGCGGTCGCCGCGCGCGGTGCTGATCCCGGCGGCGGCGCTGCCGATATCCATCATCGGCACTTTCGGTCCCATGTATCTGCTGGGCTACAGCCTGGACAATCTGTCGCTCATGGCATTGACCATCGGCACGGGCTTCGTGGTCGACGACGCCGTGGTCGTGCTGGAAAACGTGACGCGCCATATCGAAGACGGCATGAACCCCTTCGAGGCGGCGCTCAAGGGCAGCGCGGAAGTCAGCTTCACGGTGATCTCGATGAGCCTGTCGCTCATCGCGGTGTTCCTGCCTATTCTGCTGATGCCGGGCGTGCTGGGCATGCTGTTCCACGAATTCGCCGTCACGCTGTCGGTCTCGATCCTGATTTCGCTCGTCGTATCGCTTACGGTCACGCCGGCCATGTGCGCCTACGTGCTGCGCCGCGAACGCGCCGACAAACCGCCGGCCCGCTGGGCGCGCTGGATCGAGGCTCAGTTCGAGCGCTTCAAGAATGCCTACGACCGCTCGCTCACGGTCGCGCTCAACCATTCCCGGGCCGTGATCCTCGTTCTGATCGCCCTGGTGATCGGCAATTTGTTCCTGATCCGCCTGCTGCCGGCCACGTTCTTTCCGGAACAGGACACAGGCCTTCTGATCGGCAACATCGTCGCCGACCAGAGCATTTCGTTCCCGGCGATGCAGAAAAAGCTCGCGCAGCTGCAGAGCATCATCCAACAGGATCCGGCCGTCGCCTCGGTCGCAGGCTTTACCGGTGGGCGGGCGCTCAATTCGGCCACGGTGTTCATCCAACTCAAGCCGCTGGCGCAGCGCCACGCGTCGGCCCAGGAGGTGGTCAACCGGCTGCGGCCCAAGCTCGGGCAAGTGTCCGGTGGGCGCCTCTTCCTGCAGGCCCAGCAGGACCTGCGCATCGGCGGACGCCAATCGGCGGCCGAGTATCAATACACGCTGACCGCCGACGACCCCGAGACCATTTTCCAATGGACGCCGAAACTGGTCGACGAGCTCAACAAGCATCCCGACAAGCTGACCGACGTGAACTCCGACCTGCAGCAGCATGGACTGCAGGTCTATTTGAATATCGATCGCACCCTGGCGTCGCGCTATGGTTTTCGGCCCAACCAGATCGACAGCGTGCTGTACGACGCCTTCGGCCAGCGCACGGTCTCGACGGTCTACAACGCTTTGAACCAGTATTTCGTGGTGATGGAAGTCGCGCCGAAATACTGGCAGTACCCGCAGATGCTGGACCGCATCTTCCTTAGCACCGCGGCGGGCAACGTCAACGGCAGCGCGCAGACGCAGATGTCGAGCGCGCTGGTGCCCAACGCGGCCAAGGCCAAGGCCGCGGCCGGCACCAACACGCGCAATGCCGACGCCGCGGCCAACGCCGCGACCAACAGCATCTCCAACAGCAAGGGCAGCGCCTCCAGCGGCAGCGCCGACAGCACCGCGGCCGAAACCATGGTGCCGCTGTCGGCGATGTCGAGCTGGACCACCGGCCACACCGCCACCCAGGTCAATCACCAGGACGGCCTGGTGGCGGGCACGATTTCCTTCAACCTGCCGCCGGGCGGCTCGCTGAGCGCGGCCAGCCAGACGATCGACCAGGCCTTGCGCGACATCCGCGCACCCACGTCGCTGCACGGCGCGTTCGCCGGCGCGGCGCGCTCGTTCGCGCAATCGATGGGCACCATTCCGCTCTTGATCGCCGCGGCGATCGGCGTGGTCTACCTGGTGCTGGGCATTCTGTACGAGAACACCGTCCATCCGCTGACGATTCTTTCCACGCTGCCTTCGGCCGGCATCGGCGCCACACTCGCGCTCCTGGTGTTCGGCACGCCCTTCTCCGTGATCGCGCTGATCGGCATGATCCTGCTCATCGGCATCGTCAAGAAGAACGGCATCATGATGGTCGACGTGGCGATCCAGAAGCAGCGCCGGGAAGGCCTGGACGCGCGCACGGCCATCCACCACGCCGCCGTGCTGCGCCTGCGCCCGATCATGATGACCACCGCGGCGGCCGTGCTCGGCGCCGTGCCGCTGGCCGTGGGCCTGGGCCAGGGCGCATCGCTGCGCCAGCCGCTGGGCATCACGGTCATGGGCGGCCTGCTGTTGAGCCAGATTTTCACGCTCTATACGACGCCGGTGATCTATCTCTACCTGGACCGCCTGCGCGCCCGGCTCGCGGCCTGGTCCGCCCGCCTGCCCTGGAACCGGCACCTGAACACGAACGCATGATGAACACGACGCCCTACGCACCGACCGCACTGGATCGCGCCACTCGCGGCGCTCTCGCTTTGTCGATGTGCGCGCTGCTCTGCGCCTGCGCGGTCGGCCCCGACTACAAGCGGCCCGACATTGCCGTTCCGGCCGCCTACAAAGAGCTGCCCGGCTGGACGCAGGCCGACCCCAACGCCGCCCTGGCGCCCAAGGGGCAGTGGTGGCAGGCCTTTCACGATCCGCTGCTCGACGAACTGGAGCCGCAGGTGGAAGGCTCCAACCAGACCGTGCGCCAGCGCTACGCCAATTACCAGCAGGCACTGGCCGAAGTGAACGTCGCGCGCGGCGCGCTGTTCCCGACGCTGGGCCTGACGAGCTCGGCCACCCGCCAGCGCAGCGCCACCGCATCGCGTATCGTCAATTCGGGCACGCTGGAAGGCAGCGCGAGCTGGGACCTCGACCTCTGGGGCAAGGTGCGGCGCTCGATCGAAGAAAACCAGGCCACCGCGCAGGCAGACGAGGCTCTCCTGGCCAACGCCGTGCTTTCCGAGCAGACCGCCCTGGCCACCACGATCGTCGAACTGCGCACGACGGACGCCAACATCGATCTTTTGCAGCAGACCGTCGCGGCGGACCAGGAATCGCTGCGCGTGGTCGAGAACCAGAGCCGCGCCGGCACGACGCCGCCATCCGATCTGATGACCGCTCGCGTGCAGCTCGAGAGCGCACAATCGAGCCTGATCGCGCTCGGCGTGGCGCGCGCTCAATACGCCCATGCGATCGCGGTGCTGGTCGGTAAAAACCCCGAAGACCTCGATATCCCGCATAATCCCCAACTGCCCGATTTGCCGCAGGTTCCCGTGGGCGTGCCCTCGACGCTGCTGCAGCGGCGCCCCGATATCGCGGCGGCGGAGCGCCAGATGGCGGCGCAGAACGCCGCCATCGGCGTGGCGGTGGCGGCGTTCTACCCTGAAATTTCGCTATCGGCCCTGGACGGTTTCGCGCAGTCTCCGCTCACAGGCCTGGTGCGCGCGGCCAACCGCATCTGGTCGCTCGGCGCCAACGCGAGCATGACGCTGTTCGACGGCGGCACGCGCAGCGCCACGGTGCAGGCCGCGCGCGCCGGCTACGACGCCACGGTCGCAAACTACCGCGGCGTGGTGCTGGGTGCGCTCCAGGGGGTCGAGGACAATCTGGCGGGCCTGCGCATCCTGGCGCGGCAGGCCGATGTTTTGAACCGCGCGGTGGCCGATTCGATCCGGGGCACGCAGATCGCCTTGAACGAATACCGCGCGGGAACAGTGGACTACACCACCGTCGCCACAGCCCAGACGGCCCAATTGAACAATCAGCAAGCGCTGCTGAACGTCGAACAGCAGCGGCGGCTCACCATGGTCTCGCTGATCGGAAACCTGGGCGGCGGCTGGTCGACGGACAAATTGCAATCGTCCGCACCCAGTACTAACCCCAATGCCAAACAATTGACGCTTAAACAATAGGATCTATAAGATTTGCAACACACTGCGGCGTGGCACCTGCTACGCCTTTTTTATCTTCATCCGCCCTCACGGAGCACGAACGCCATGCGCATTCGATCGGCATTGAAACTCTCGGCCATTACCCTGGCCTTGGCCACTTCGGCCTACGCTGCCTCAACCCAGGCCGCCACCGCCAAGGAACACACCCTGCACTGGGCCTATCAAGGCGATGCGCAGTCCATGGACCCGATGTCGTTGAACGAATCCTTCACGCTGGGCTTCCAGGGCAATATGTACGAAGCCCTGTTCGGCTACGACAAGGACCTCAAGCTCGTGCCCGCGCTCGCCACGAGCTGGGAAAACCCCGAACCCAATAAGTGGATCATCCATCTGCGCAAGGGCGTGAAGTTCCATGACGGCTCGCCCTTCACCGCCGACGACGTGGTCTTCTCCTGGAAGCGCAGCCTCACGCCCGGTTCCGACATGAAGGGCTATGGCGCCAAGGCCTCCGACGTGAAGAAGATCGACGACTACACCGTCGAGATCGACACCGCCACGCCCCAGCCCATCCTGCCGCGCGACTGGACTTTCCTCTACATGATGAGCAAGACGTGGAGCGAGAAGAACAACACCACGCAGGCCACCGACGTCAAGAACGGCGCGGGCAACTATGCCAACATGCATGAAGACGGCACCGGCCCCTTCATGATGACCGACCGCGAACCCGGCGTGAAAACCGTGCTCAAGCGCTTCCCCGGCTACTGGAACAAGGACCTCAAGACCAACGTCGACGAAGTCATCTTCCAGCCCATCACGCAGGAATCGACCCGCGTGGCCGCGTTGCTGTCGGGCGACATGGACATCGTCCAGCCCGTGCCCGTGCAGGACTGGGACCGCCTGAAGACCACCAAGGGCATCAAGATCCTGAACCGCCCCGAAGACCGCGCCATCTTCATCGGCTTCGACCAGTTCCGCCCCGAACTGCTGTACTCGAACGTGAAGGGCAAGAACCCCTTCAAGGACAAGCGCGTGCGCGAGGCCTTCATCCTGGCGGTGGACACCAACGCCATCAATCAGAAGATCATGCGCGGCGCGGCCCATCCGCTGGGTACGCTGCTCGCCACCTCGGTCAACGGCTATGATCCGTCCTACGGCGCGCCGTACAAGCCCGATCCCGCCAAGTCCAAGAAGCTCCTGGCCGAAGCCGGCTACCCCAACGGCTTCGAAGTCACGCTGGACTGCCCGAACGATCGCTACGTCAACGACGAGAAGATCTGCCAGGCCGTCGCTGCGATGTGGGCGCGG
>CALGFL010000311.1 GCA_937881145.1 uncultured Bordetella sp. | reverse complement strand
CGGTACGAACCGGGGCATGGCTATCGGCAAGCTGGGCAAGCCGGGCCGCGCGCGCGGCGACGGACGCCGCGTCCAGCATGCGGGGCGCCTGTGCGGCGGCGGTCACCAAAAGGCCCAGGGCCCAGATGGCGCCGCGATGCGTGTTGACGCCGCGCGTGGCTTGCAGCATGGCCGCTTCGCCTTCGCGGCCCAGCAGGCCGATGCGCTCGCGCAGCATCAGAGGCGCTTCGATCCGCGCGCCGGCCAGCGCCATGGCTTCGAACGCCGGGCGCAATGTCTGCGCCGAGTGCGTCATCAGCGCCCAGTTCAAATCGTGATGCGCGCCGCTGCCGCGCATGTCGACCAGACCGGGCTTGGGCGAGAGCGTCGCTTCGTCGCTGAGGGCCGACTCCACCAGCGCCGCGAGCCTGCGCGCGAGCGCTTCGATACGGAAAGTCCGGAGCCCGCGCGACGGTTCTGGCCGATTCAAGGAGGCTTGCATCACCAGCTCCGGAAACGCGCAGGCGGGTCGTACAGGCCGCCGGACCATTCCACCAGATCGGCAATGCTCTTGGCCGCGAGCAGCTCGCGACTGGCGTCGCTGCGTCGCACGTCCAGGTCTTCAGGCAGGGCGATCAGGCCTTCACGACGCATCTGTCCGGTCCTGGCCGGGTCGTGCCGCAGGCCGACGCTCGTCACCCCCGCCACGGCCGCGATCATGGCGCGCCGCTCGTCCAGCGAGCGCGCCTTGTACAGATAGGCGATGCCGTCCTCGGTCAGCAGATGGGTGACGTCGTCGCCGTAGATCATGATCGGCGCGAGCGGCATGCCGCTCTGTTTGGCCACAGACACCGCATCCAGGGTGTCGACGAAGGTGGGCTTGCCGCCCTCCTGGAAGGTCTCGACCATTTGCACCACCAGCTTCCTGCCGCGCTCGAGCATCGTCACCGGCTCGGTCATGTCCAGCCAGGCGGGCGTGGCGTGCCGTCGGCCGCGCGGATCGTGGCCCATATTGGGCGCGCCGCCGAAGCCGGCCAGGCGCCCGCGCGTGACGGTGGACGAGTGCCCGTCGCCGTCCACCTGCAGCGTCGCGCCGATGAAAAGGTCCACCGCATACTGGCCGGCAAGCTGGCACAGCATGCGGTTCGAACGCAGCGAACCGTCGTGGCCCGTGAAGAACACATCGGGGCGCGCGGCCATATAGCGCTCCATGCCCAGCTCGGTGCCGAAGCAGTGCACGCTTTGCACCCAGCCCGATTCGATGGCGGGAATCAGCGTCGGGTGCGGATTGAGCGTCCAGTTGCGGCAGATCTTGCCCTTCAGGCCCAGGCGCTCGCCGTAGGTCGGCAGGATCAGTTCGATGGCCGCGGTATTGAAGCCGATGCCGTGATTGAGCGACTGCACCTTGTGTCGCTGGTAGATGCCGCGTATGGCCATCATCGCCATCAGCACATGCACCGGCTTGATCAGGCGCGGATCGCGCGTGAACAGCGGCTCGATGTAGAAGGGCCTGTCGGCCTGCACGATGAAATCGACCCACGAACCGGGTATGTCCACGCGCGGCAGATCGGACGGATCGTCGACGATCTCGTTGACCTGCGCGATCACGATGCCGTTGGAAAACGCGGCGGGCTCGACCAGCGCGGGCGTGTCCTCGGTGCTGGGGCCCGTGTAGAGGTTGCCTTCTCGGTCGGCCTTGAAACCGGCCACCAGCGCGACGTTGGGAATGAGATCCACCACCAGCCGCGCATAGAGCTCGATATAAGTGTGGATGGCACCCACCTCCAGCAGACCGTCGGCCAGCAGTTGGCTGATGCGCAGGCTTTGCGGCCCGGCAAATGAAAAATCGAGCTTGCGCGCGATGCCGGCCTCGAAGAGATCCAGGTGCTCGGCGCGGCTGACGCTGGGTATGATCATATGCAGGTCGTGCAGCCGCTCGGGGCTGGTCCTGGCCAGCGAGCGCGACAGGAAATCGGCCTGCTTTTGGTTGTCGCCTTCCAGCGCGACGCGGTCGCCGGGGGCGATCAGCACTTCCAGCGCGGCGACGATGTCGCCGGTCGGAATGATCTTGCCGCTGGCGATCTTCCGGGCCGCGACCAGGCGGCGTTCCTTCTCGTCGCGCCGCCGACGCCATTGGGCCGGGACGGCTGGGTTGGTGGACATCGCTTGCATGGACGGGCGGCTCCAGCCGTGAGTGATTCGATGCTTTCACTCTATGCTCGCAAGGGCGGCGCTTCAATCAAGCTGGTCGCGGTTTTATTAATCCCAGGTTAATGAAACAATGCGCGAACGAATCGGCGCGCCGAAAGAATGCAGCCGGTACGCCGGCGGAGACGAGAGTCATGGCAATCGACGAAGACATCACGCTCAAGAAATTGGAGGTGTTCCAATCCTTCATGATGTTGGGCAACCTCGCCCGCGTATCGGAAGCGATGGGCCAGAGCACGGTCAGCGTGCACCGCGCGCTGCACACGCTGGAGGAGGGCCTGCGCTGTCCGTTGTTCAAGCGCGACGGTCGCAAGCTGATTCCGCTGCCCGCGGCCTACGTGTTCGCCGAGCATGTGGGGCGCATCCTGGACGAATGCGAAACCGGCGTGCGCCGCACTCGGGAAGCAGCCGGCTTCTCGTCGACGGTCCTCAAGATAGGCTGCCTCTATTCGATGACGGTGGGCACGCTGCCGCACGTGCTCGTGGGCTTGAAGACGCGCCGCTCCGCGCTCGACATCGAACTGACGCTGGGCTCGAACGGCAGCCTGCTGTCCAAGCTGGAAGACGGCCAGCTCGACGCCATCATCATCGCCCTGGGCGAACCACTGCGCAACCCGGACCTGCTGACCGTGCCGATGTTCGACGACCGGATTTTCTTCGCCGCGCCGCTCGATTCGCCTTATGCGGCGTCGGCCGAGATCGACCTGCAAGCGGTGCGGGGCGAGAAATTCGTGGCGCTCGGCGACGATTTTGCGACCTATCACGATTTCATGGTCGCCTTCGGCAAAGCGGGCTTCGAGCCCGAGATCGCGCTGCGCGTGGGCGACATTTTCTCGCTCATGAACCTGGTGAGCGGCGGCGTGGGCTATGCGCTGCTGCCGCGCCGCGTCGCCGATTTCAGCCCCAAGGTGCAGCTGATTCCCCTGGCCGGGCGCTATGCCATCGACCAGCACATCGTGCTGGTCATGCAGCGCAACCGCGAGCGCGATCCCAATCTGCTGGCGCTCTCGGCCGAATGCCGCCTGCTCGGATCGTTAGCCTGATAGTAATGTACGCACACTGCGCTTGATTGATGCGCGATCCGCGGATTCGTAAATTCGCCGCATGCCGAGGTCATGCGTCTGGCCACGACTCGCGCGCACGACAACGCATCGGCGCATTCGAACGATTCCCCAAGGAGGAATGATGGAGACACTAAATAACGCGGGCGCCTTAGGCATGCGTCCCAAGCGCACGCCGCTCACCCGGGCCCAGATTACCGGCTTCTGGGGGGCCTGGGCGGGATGGACGCTCGATGGCATGGATTCGGTGATCTACGCGCTCGTCATGGCGCCTGCGCTGGCCGAACTGCTGCCCAATTCAGGCTATCAGGCGACGCCCGCCATGATCGGTCTGGTCGGATCGATTTTGTTTGCCCTGTTTCTCGTTGGATGGGGCCTGTCGTTCATTTGGGGGCCGCTCGCGGACCGGTTCGGACGCACCAAGGTGCTCGCGGGCACCATTTTCATGTTCGCGATTTTCACCGGTCTTGCGGCTACCTCGCACACGATCTGGGAACTTGGCCTCTATCGCTTTCTGGCGGGCGTGGGCATCGGCGGCGAATGGGCGCTGGCCGGCACCTACGTTGCCGAGGCCTGGCCCGAAGACCGCCGCAAGATGGGGGCGGGCTATCTGCAGACCGGCTATTACGCTGGCTTCTTCCTTGCCGCCGCGCTCAACTACACGATCGGCGCGCATTACGGCTGGCGCGCCATGTTCCTGACGGGCGCGGTGCCGGTCATCGTCTCCATCATCGTCCTGCTGCGCGTCAAGGAGACCGACAAATGGCGCCAGGCCGAGAGCCGCGTCGAAGCTGCCGCCGCGCGGGTCAAGGGGCCCCTGGCCGAAATCTTCAGCCCGCGCTACGCCAGACGCACGGTGGTCGCCGCGGTGCTGCTGACGGTCGCCATCATCGGACTGTGGGCCGGCGCGGTCTACGAGCCGGCGGCGGTCATCCAGCTCGCGCTCAAGAACGGCATGAGCAGGCCCGAGGCGGTGCGCATGGCGTCGATCGCGACGGGCGTGCTTTCGATCGGCACGATCCTGGGCTGCCTGGCGTTGCCGCCCATGGCCGAGATGATGGGGCGCCGCAAAACCCTCGCCATCTACTTCGCGGGGATGGCCGTTTCGATCGCCGCGTCGTTCGGCTGGGCCTTTTACCTGCCCGGCGGATTGATGCCGTTCATCGCGCTGCTTTTCGTGCTGGGCTTTTTCGGCGGCAATTTCACGATGTTCAGCCTCTGGCTGCCGGAGCAGTTCGAGACCCGGGTGCGCGCGACGGCATTCGCTTTTTGCACTTCGGTCGGCCGCTTCGTCGGCGCCGGCGTCAACTTTCTGCTCGGCGCGGCGGTGCTGCACATGGGTACGCTGGGCTTGCCGGTCGCCTTGACCGCCCTGGTGTTCGTCGCGGGCCTGTTCGTCATCCCGCTCGCGCCCGAGACGCGCGGCGAGGTCCTGCCTCAATAAGCGCGCTCCCGCCGTTGTCCGCGGGTCAGGCCCGCGTGCGCCGGCCTTCGCAAAGCACAAACGCCCGCATAGACGGGCGTTTGTCCTGGGCACTGCGCTGCGTGCTTACTTGCGCTTGGCCAGGTCGACCCACTTCTGGTCTTCCGGTCCCACGTAGTTCGCGGTGGGACGGATGATCTTGTTGTCGACGCGCTGCTCGACGATGTGCGCCGACCAGCCCGCGGTGCGGGCGATCACGAACAAGGGCGTGAACATTTCGGTCGGCACGCCCATCATGTGATAGCTCACCGCCGAGAACCAGTCCAGGTTGGGGAACATCTTCTTGATGTCCCACATTACCGTTTCCAGGCGCTCGGCGATGTCGAACATCTTGGTGCTGCCGGCCTGCTTGGACAGCTTGCGGGCGACTTCCTTGATGACCTTGTTGCGCGGGTCGGAAATGGTGTAGACCGGATGGCCGAAGCCGATGATGACTTCCTTGTTTTCCACGCGCTGGCGGATGTCCGCCTCGGCTGCATCGGGCGTGTCGTAGCGCTTCTGGATTTCGAAGGCGACTTCGTTGGCGCCGCCGTGCTTGGGGCCGCGCAGCGCGCCGATGCCGCCGGTGATGGCCGAGTACATGTCCGAGCCGGTGCCCGCAATGACGCGGCAGGTGAAGGTCGAGGCGTTGAACTCGTGCTCGGCGTAGAGGATGAGCGAGGTGTGCATGGCGCGCACCCAGTCGTCCGAAGGACGCTTGCCGTGCAGCAGGTGCAGGAAGTGGCCGCCGATGCTGTCATCGTCGGTCTGCACGTCGATCACGCGGCCGTTGTGGCTGTAGTGGTACCAGTACAGCAGGGCCGAGCCCAGGTTGGCCATGAGGCGGTCGGCAATGTCGCGCGCGCCGGGCAGGTTGTGGTCGTCTTTCTCGGGCAGCACGCAGCCCAGCACCGACACGGCGGTGCGCATCACGTCCATGGGGTGGCTGGAGGCAGGCAGGGTTTCCAGCGCGGCCTGCAAGTCGGCGG
>CALGFL010000310.1 GCA_937881145.1 uncultured Bordetella sp. | reverse complement strand
GAGCGATCCGCTGCCTGTCTCATGCCATGCCAGTAGCGCGCCGGCCAGCAACAGCACGTCGGCCAGGCGATCGGCCAAGCGCTTCTTGTGCGCGGCCAGGCGTGCGAACGGGCGATCGCCATAAAAGCAGAGCAAGTGCTGCAAGGCGACGCCGATCAGGGACCAGGCCGCGATCAGCACGAGCCAGTGGTTTGCCAGTAGCAATAGGTGCACCGAGGCCAGTACGCCTGCCAGGGCCGCGGCATAGCGTTTTTGGCCGTCTTCCCCTTCCAGGTAGCGCGCGGAAAACGCGCCGATTACCGTTCCCAGCAATTGCACCAGCGCGGCCAGCAGACCGCTCAAGGGCGTCAATGCCAGCCAGGACGACCCCGTGGGCAGGTGCGCGCCCACCCATGCGCCGGGCAGGCTGGCGGCAAAGGCAAGCGCAGAAAGCGGCATGAAGACGCGCCAGGGTCGAGTTATTGCAGAAAATCGGCTCAAGAGCAGTGCTCCCATTGCCATCGACACGGCAGGAAGCAATGAAATGAATGCGGGCGTAGCGAACATGGCTTTTTCTGAAAAGGATGGACGGTCATCATGTTGCAACGCATTATCTATTCTGTAAAATATATTGATAAGAACAAAAACATACATAAAATAGAACGATGAAACTCGAGCAGCTCAACTTCCATCACCTGCTGTATTTCTGGCGTGTCGCACGGCTCGGGCATCTGACGCGTGCGGCAAAAGAGCTGCACACCTCGCAGTCCTCTCTTTCTGCGCAGATCCGGCAACTCGAAGAGCGCCTGGGCGACGCGTTGTTCATACGCGAGGGCCGGCGTCTGGTGCTGACAGAAACGGGCCATCTGGTGCAGGCCTATGCCGAGAACATCTTCGGTCTGGGGCAGGAGCTGCTGGGACGGCTGCAGGGTCATAGTGAAGGCGTCATGCGCCTTCGCATCGGCAGCGTGGCTACCATGTCGCGCAACTATCAGGAAAATTTATTCCGCCCTCTGCTGAGCGACGTCTCGGTTGTCTTGACGCTGGAGTCCGGCCCGCTGGAGCATCTTCTGGAACGTCTGTCCGAGCACCAGCTGGACCTGGTGCTGGCCAACGAGCCGGTCGCCGCCGATCCCCAGCGTCCGCTGCACAGCCGGTTTCTTGGGGGGCAGCCTCTGTCTTTGATTGGACCATCGCGTCATTGGCGCGGAAAGCATCTGCGTGTGCCGCAGGACCTGGACGGGCTGGAAATCGCATTGCCGGGATGTCATCATGCCGTGCGGTCCCAGTTCGACGCCCTGTGCATCACCGCGCAGGTCAAGCCCCAGGTGCGCGCCGAAGTGGACGACATGGCCATGCTTCGCCTTATTGCCCGCGACAGCGGCTGGCTCGTAGTATTGCCCGAAGTGGTGGTTCAAGATGAATTGAGCAACGGACTGCTTTGCATCGTCGGGCAGTGCCCGCAGTTGCATGAGCAGTTCTATGCCATCACCACGCCGCATCGGCATCGCATCGAGCGGCTGGAAGCCTTGCTGCAGTCGGCCCCCGCTTTGGCCCTGGCCGCGGGTGCGGACAAAGCCGCGGCGGCATCCACCGTTTCAGGACGAACTTTTCCTTTGCCTAAATGACCCGTTCCGCCCTTGTCTGGTTTCGGCGCGACCTGCGCTGCGACGATCATGCCGCCCTGTACTACGCGCTGCGACGATTCGAGCGGGTGTACTGCGCTTTCATTTTTGATACCGGCATTCTGGACGCACTGCCCGCCCGCAGCGACCGGCGCGTGGAGTTCATCCATGCCAGCGTGCTGGCCCTGCATGAGGGCCTGCGGCAACTGGCCGCGCGGAGCGGCGCGGCCGGTGGCGGACTGATCGTGCGCCATGGTCCGGCGCTCGAGT
>CALGFL010000309.1 GCA_937881145.1 uncultured Bordetella sp. | reverse complement strand
CGACACGACGCGCGTCCGATCTTTCCGATTGTGCGCGAACAGGATACAGCCACCTACGGTAGCTATCTCACCAAGGAACTGGTGCTTGCCGGCATGGCCAAGATTGCAGCCGGCCAGCTACCCCTGGGATGAGGAAAAGTATCGATTCGGTGCTGAGTTCGTTGACTCGATAAGCTACGCTGATCTTCACAGCCTTTTGTGAGCGCACAGCCAAATGAACATCCCCAATTCCAAAGCTTCGATATACCGCTTGACCACCCGCAACGGAATCGTCTGACGCGGAGTACGGCGTGGCACCCTTAGGTTTTTTCAGCCATGGCTCGCGCTGTACCGAATCTTCTGTCGCGGTTGATTTGGAGCTAGTTCGCCCGAGCCTTACGAATCAGTGCTGGATTCAACGAACTCAACCAGCGTCTATAAAAACTCGACCTGCCGTCGCCAGCACAGCCATCAAAGCGTGGCGGCCAGGCCCTTCAGGCAAGTGGATACGCCGCAGTCCATGACGGTGCCCGCGGCGCTGGCCAGCGCGGCCACCAGGAACAGCGTCATCACTGCGGTGCCCAGCAGCGAGGTGCTGCGCTTGATCGCGTTGTCGCCCCAGCGGCGGTCCAGGGTCTGCATCAGCAGCGCGAACGCCGCCAGCACGCCGAACATCACGAAGGCCCAGCTGTGCAGGCGCAGGCCCATGAGCAGGCTGGCGTTCGCGTCGGCGGGCAGCAGGGCCAGCCAGCAGGAGACCGCGATGCCGGCCAGGGCGGCCGTGACGGTCATGGCGTAATGCAGCGGCGAAGGGCCCAGGCGCACGTTGAGCAGCAGGCCCACGCCGGCCATGACCAGCGCCATGCGCTGCAGTGTGCACAGCGGGCAGGCGTAGCCCGCCGCCATGCCTTGCCACGCCAGCGAGAAAACCAGGCCGACACAGACCAGGAACAGCATCAGGGCGTTGATCTGCCGGGAACCGTGTCCGGGACTTTCCAGGAACAGAGCCATGTCCTCCCCCTATAGCGCCAGCGGCAGGGGGTGGCCCTGGAGATTGCCGAAGGCCCAGGCCACGCACAAGCCCATCGTCAACAGCCAGAAGACGACGCAGGCAGGCCGCCTGCCCAGAATGCCATAGCAAATCGCCAGGATTCCGGTCAACAAGGGAAACACCATCATCATGTTCCGTCCCTCTTCTCTTTTTCTTGATCTTTAAGAGTATAAGTAACAGAACGAAAACGCCGCAACCGAATGACTGGCAAGCAATGACAAGCGGGGACAGCCCGCCTGTCTCGCGGCGGCTAGCGGGCGGCGCAGGAACCGCCGTTTTCGCGCCAGGCGTTGACCTTGTCGATGTTCACTTCGTGCGCGACCAGCATTTCGGTCAGGTTCTGCTCGATGGCGGGGTCGTTCACCAGGGGCAGCAGTTCGCGCAGCTTTCTCGCCCCCCATCCCTGCCCGCGGTTCAGGAAAGCCAGGCGCTCGTGTATATCGGCAATGGCCATGGCCTTCTCGTAGAAGGTGCCGGTTCGCGAGCTGGGCGTGGCGTCGAGTTCGCGGATGGCGTGGCCCAGCATTACGCACCATTTCACTTCGTCGCGATGCACGGCGTCGATGAGATCGCGCAATGGCGCGTTCGGCGCCTGGCGCGCGGTTTCCATCGTCACGCGCGCACCGGCGCGCTCGGCTTCGAGCAATTCGTCCAGCCGTGCGATGACGGCCTGGCGAGCTTCGCGTTCGAACTCGCCGGCATAGCAGACCGGCGAGCTCAGTTCCTGCGGCGGGGCGGTCATGCGGCGCGCCTGAACCGCCTCGGCCACGATGCGCGCCATGCGCCGCGCCGCGGGCTCCACCGCCGTGATGCCGCCGACGCCCATGCCTGCGTAGAGCGCCATCGCCTCGTAGTCGCCTGTCATCGAGCGTAGCGGCGAGTCGGTGCTGAACAGATAGATCGGACGGCCTTCTTCCTCGCCGATCACGATCCGCGCCCCATCGCAGGGGCTGCCGTGCTCGCGGTGCGTCGCGCTGTTTTCCAGCACGCGCACCGCCGCGTGGGGCGGCCAGTTGATGTGGAAGTCTTCGGTCAATACGGTGTCGCAGGCTTGCGCCTGGACCAGGCGCTGCTTGTGATAGTCGTGGGCAAAGGATTCGTCCGTCGCGATCATGGCGGTGCCCAGCACCGCGGCCTGGGCGCCCTGCTCCAGGATGCGCGCCACGTCGCGGCCGTCGGTGATGCCGCCCGCCGCCGCGACCGGCACCCGCGCCACGAGCAGCACGCTGGCCAGCAGCTCTTCGAGTTTTTGCCGGCCCCTGACGTGGCCGCCGGCCTCCACGCCCTGGACGATCAAGGCGTCGACGCCGGCCTGCTGGGCAGCCAGCGCATCGTCCACCGAGCCGATCTGGTGAACCACGAGAATGCCGGCCGCGCGCAGCGTGGCGATCACCTCGGGTATCACGTCCCAAAAAAGACACACCACCGGCACGCGCAACTCGATGCACAGGTCGATCTGCTGGCTCAGCAGCTGCGGGTCGGTGCCCGCCGGAATCAGGTTGACGCCGAACGGGCGGTACGTGCCCTGCCGCACCTTGGCGACTTCGCTGCGTATCAGGGCGAGCGGCTCGCGCACCATGCCCAGAAAACCGAATCCGCCCGCCTCGGTCACCGCGATCACCAGCTCGTGGCGGGACACGCCGCCCATGCCCGCCAGGATCAGCGGATATCGGCAGCCGAGCATTTCGCACAGGGGCGTCGGCGCGAGCTCGCGCGCATTGGGCAGGGAGAGGGACATAAGAGGCCTGAAAATCGAAGATCGAAAACGCGGCGTATCGGACCTATTATGACTCGCGGCGCACGGCGGTGAAGGTGTCGGGCACATCCAGCGGACGTTGCTCGCGTCCGGCGACATCGTCGTCCGACTGCTCATCCGCCAGGTAGCGCTCGCCCTTGCGCAGCAGCACGCCCTGGGCGCTGGCGATGCCCAGTTCCAGGCTTTCTCCGATCCGCCGGGCGAGCTGGATGAAATGCGCCGCCGCGTTGGGCGGGCACAGCGCCTGCGCGGCCGCTTCGAAAAGCGCCAGCCAGCGGTCGAAATGCCGGCCGTCGATAGGCAGCGGCAGATGCTTGATCATGGGCTGGCCGTGATAGCGCCCGCTCATGAGCGCCACCGACGACCAGAACTCGCACATGCGCTCCAGGTGCGGCCCCCAGTCCTTGATCTTCGCGTTGAAGATGGGGCCGATGACGTCGTCTTCGCGCACCCGCGCATAGAAGCCATGCACGAGCCGCTCGATCATGTCTTCGTCGATGCTGGTCTCTTCCTTGATTTGCGCGATGAGCACGGCCCGGCGATCGGTGGCGCTATGCGTGCCTTGGTTCATGATTCGATGTCCTTGATGTGATCCGATAAATAAGCCGCGAGCACGACAGCGTTGTTGTATCGCGTGTCGCGGGCGGCGTAGAGCAGCGTCACGGGGCCGCGCCGCGCCAGCGTCAGAAGCTGGCCCATGGCTTCATCGCCGTTGCCCGCCAGCTCGGCGAGGTAGCGGCGACGAAACTCGTCCCAGTGCCGCGGATCGTGACAGAACCCGGCGCGCAGCTCCGGGCTGGGCGCCACCGCCTTGAGCCAGAGCGTCAGGGCAGCGGCCTCTTTGCTCAGCCCGCGCGGCCACAGCCGGTCCACCAGGACACGCGCGCCGTCGTTGCCTTCGGGCGGATCGTAGACCCGCTTGATGCGAATAGGGGGAGTGCGTCGGGTCATTGCGCTGCGGCCGGGGCGGGGGTTCTTGGTCCAACGCCACTCTAGCATTGCCTCGAATGCCCCCGTTTGCGCTGGCGCAAACCGATTTCGGTCTTGCGCCCCCGCGGGCTAACATGCCCGCATGACGGCCGCCGAACTCGATCCACAGATTCTTGCCTCGATGGCGCTCTTCCAGGGGCTGCCCGCCGCCGCGCTGGCAACGGTCGCCGCGCACGCGCGCTTGCGGCATCTGGACCGGGGCGTGCGCATCTTCGGCCAGGGCGACAAGAGCGTGCGCGCCCATGCCGTAATCGAGGGCGGCGTACGCATCGATCAGTCGGGCAGCGACGGCGCCCAGGTCGTGCTGCGCTTCATCGGGCCCGGCGAACTGTTCGGCACACTGCCCCTGTTCGTCGACGGCCACTACCCCGCCGACGCGGTCACCCTCACCCAAACGCTCGAAGCCAGCTGGAGCGAGGACGAGCTGCTCGCGCTCATCCACCGCTACCCGCAGATCGGCATCAACGTCATCCGCATCATCGGCGCGCGCCTGCAGGAAGTGCAGAACCGCGTGCGCGAACTGGCGACCCAGCGCGCCGAGCGGCGCGTGGCGCATGCCGTGCTGCGGCTGGCGCGCCAGGCAGGCCTGAGCACCCTGGACGGCACCGCGATCGAATTCCCCCTCAGGCGCAAAGACGTCGCGGACATCTCCGGCACCACGCTGCACACCGCCAGCCGCATCCTCACCGGGTGGGAGAAAGCGGGCCTTTTGACCACGCGCAATCGCCGCCTTACGGTGCGCAAGCCCGCCGAATTGCTGCGCATCGCGGAAGAAGCGCCGGATTAGGCCCGGCCCCGCCCGCGCGATTTGCGCCCGCGCAAATTCCCGCGTCCGACGGCGTCCTATCATTTACGCGTAGCGACAGCGGAGATGCATGATGGCGACGATAACTATCCTTCCGGCCGATAGAACCCAGGCCGGCCTGTGGTCCTGGGGCTTTCGGCCTTTCTTCCTGGCATCGGCGCTCTGGGCGATACTGGCCCTGGCGGTCTGGATCGACCTCTACCTGGGCGGCGGCGCGCTGCCCAGCCGCTTCGATCCCCTGTCCTGGCACATCCACGAGATGCTGTTCGGCTTCATCATGGCCGCCGTCGCCGGGTTCATGCTCACGGCGATTCCCAACTGGACCGGACGCGCGCCGCTCAAGGGCGGCCGGCTGGCCGCGCTGGCCGGCCTGTGGCTGCTGGGCCGCGTCGCCTGCCTGTTCTCGGCCGCGCTGCCGCTGTGGTCGACGGCTGTCATCGACCTGGCCTTTCCTGTCGCGATCTGCATCGTCGCCGCGCGCGAGCTCGTCGCCGCGCGCAACTGGCGCAACCTGGCCATGCCGGTACCCGTGGCGGTACTGGGCATCGCCAACCTGCTCATGTACCTGGAACTGGCCGGGCGCGACATCCCCGCGGGGCTCGGCTGGCGCCTTGCCATGGTCGCGGTCCTGGCCCTGGTTTCGGCGGTGGGCGGGCGCATCATTCCCACCTTCACGCGCAACTGGCTCGTCGCGCGCAATGTCACATCGCTGCCGCCGCCCCACGGCAAGCTCGACCGCTTTGCGCTGGCCACCTTGCACACGGGGCTGCTCGGCTGGGCGTTCTTTCCCGCCGCCAAGCTCGCAGGCGTCATTCTGCTTGCCGCGGCCGTGCTCGTCTTTTGGCAGCTGGCGCGTTGGCGCGGGCTCAAGACCTTCGCCGAACCCCTGGTGACGATCCTGCATCTGGGCTATGCCTGGCTCGCGCTCGGCGCGGCCATGCTGGGCGCGAGCCTGCTCACGCCCGCCGTCCCGCCTTCCGCCGCCATCCATGCCTTGACCGTCGGCGCCATGAGCACCATGGTGCTCGGCGTCATGACGCGAGCGACGCGCGGCCACACGGGGCGCGCGCTCACCGCCGATCGCGCGACCGTCGCCATCTACATCTTGATTTTCATCGCGAGCGTGACCCGCGTGCTGGCCGCGTGCCTGGCCGATCTGTCGGTCGCCCTGCTGTCTGCCTCGGCCACGTTCTGGATCGCCGGCTTCGCGCTGTTCGTCC
>CALGFL010000308.1 GCA_937881145.1 uncultured Bordetella sp. | reverse complement strand
TCTGGTTCGCGGCCGTCATCGGCGCGGGCCGGGGTAGCGCGCTGCCCGGCTGCCTGGGCGCGGCGGCATTCATGGCGCTGCAGATCCGCGTCTCGCGCCAGCGCGTGGCCGATCTGCGTTTGGTAGGCATTGCCTTGCTGTGCGGCCTGATTGTCGACGGCGGCCTGTCGGGCCTGGGTTGGGCGCATTACGCCGCCGCGGGCCTGTCTGTCCCGCCGGGCGTGCCACTGTGGATATTGGCGCTCTGGGTGGCATTCGCCATGACCTTGAACCACTCCATGGCATGGCTCGGCGGCCGTCCCGGGTGGGCTTGCGCCCTGGGCGCGTTGGGCGGACCCTTGGCGTATTGGGGCGCGTCGCGCGGCTGGCAGGCCGTGTTTTTCGAACCGCCCGCGGCCCGCGCGACGATCTGGCTGGCTGTCGGATGGGGGATCGCGCTGCCGCTGCTGGCAGGCCTGGCGGCCAGATGGTCCGCCGCCGACGGTTCGCATCGCATTTCACCGGGAGACGCACGATGACGGCATGGCAACAGCTGGGCCTTCTGGCAATGGTCGCATGGGCGGCGATGTCCATCGCCTGGGTATGGCAGCGGCGGCATCGGAACATCGGCATCGTCGATATCGTCTGGTCGGCCTGTCTGGGGCTGGGCGCGCTGCTGATCGCCGCCACGGGTACGGGCGCCGCCCTGCCGCGCATTCTGCTTGCCGTCTTGGGCGGCGGCTGGGCGTTGCGGCTGGCATTGCATTTGCTGCGGCGCCTGGGCGAAGGCGAAGACGGCCGCTATCAGGCCTTGCGCGAGCGCTGGCAGGGCCACCAGGGAAAAATCTATGGATTGTTCGCATTCCAGGCCGCCCTGGTGGTGCTGTTCGCCATTCCGTTCACGGCAGTGGCCGCCAATCCCGTCTCCCACATCACGCCGCTGATGATTGCCGGGATAGCGTTCTGGATTGCCGCGGTGGCGGGCGAAGCGCTGGCCGACCTGCAGCTGGCGCGCTTTCGCCAGGATCCGCGCAACAAGGGCCGCACCTGCCGCAGCGGGTTATGGCGCTATAGCCGGCATCCCAATTATTTCTTCGAGTGGTGCCACTGGTTCGCCTATGTGGCGCTGTCCGCCGGTTCCCCCACTCAATGGGTCAGCTGGCTCGGGCCGCTGATCATGTATGTCTTCCTGCGCTGGATCAGCGGCATTCCTTATACGGAAATGCAGGCGCTGCGCACGCGCGGCGAAGACTATCGCGCGTACCAGCGCACTACCCCGATGCTTTTTCCCTGGTTTCCCAATTCCGACGACTCCGCGCGAGGCCCATGATGAATACCGCGACGATGATAGAACCCACGCTGCCTGCCGACGCTCCCGCTCCCGGCCTGCTCGGCCTGGCCGAGCGGGGATGGCTGCCCGACGCCCTGGTGCGGCACGGCATCCGGCAGATGTGCAAGCAGCGCTTGCGAGAAGAATCGGCCGGAGGCACCGGCGCCACGGCGGACCGCTACCGGGATCTGATCCAGGAACTCAAGCGCAGCCCGCTGGCCGTGCACACACAAGAAGCCAATGCGCAGCATTACGAACTGCCGCCTGAGTTCTTTCGCCTTTGCCTGGGCGCGCGCCTGAAATACTCGGGCTGCCACTACCCCACCGGCGCCGAAACGCTCGACCAGGCAGAGACGGCGATGCTGGAACTCTACGGCCAGCGCGCCGAGCTGGCCGACGGCCAGCGCATCCTGGAGCTGGGCTGCGGCTGGGGCTCGCTGACCTTGTGGATGGCGCAGCGCTTTCCCAATTCGCGCATCACCGCGGTCTCCAACTCGGCCTCGCAGCGCGAGTTCATCCTGGCCCGCTGCCGCGAACTCGGCGTCGGCAACGTCGAGGTGCTCACCCGGGACGTCAACGTGCTCGCCCTGCCGGCCGGCGCCTACGACCGCTGCCTCTCCGTGGAGATGTTCGAGCACATGCGCAACTACGAGACGCTGCTGGCGCGCATCGCCGATTGGCTGGCTCCGCAAGGCAAGCTCTTTGTCCACATCTTCGCGCATCGAAACCTCATGTATCCGTTCGAGACCGATGGCGCCGACAACTGGCTGGGCAGGCATTTCTTCACGGGAGGCATCATGCCCTCCGCCGATACGCTGCTTTGGTTTCAGCAGCGCCTGAACATCGAGGCGCGCTGGATCGTGGACGGCACCCATTACCAGCGCACCGCCAACCATTGGCTGGCCAACCAGGACGCGCATCGTGTCCAGGTCATGCGGGTGCTCGCATCGGCATACGGAGACGAATTGGCGCCGCTGTGGTTCCAGCGCTGGCGCATGTTCTGGATGGCATGCGCCGAACTGTTCGGCTACGACGACGGCAAGCAATGGCTGGTTGCGCACTACCGGTTCGCCAAGGCCGATCTGCAGGGAGACATCGCATGAAAGGCCATGCCCGCATCCGCAAATTGGCGGCGCTCGCCCTGGGGTGTCTCGCCTTGGCCGGCTGCTCCTCCAGCCCGCCCATGCCCGCCGTAAAAAGCGTGGACCTGGCGCGATTCATGGGCGACTGGTATGTGATCGCCGACATTCCCGCGCGGCCCGAGCGCAACGCCTACAACGAAGTGGAGTCGTACGCGCCGCGCCCCGACGGACGGGTGCAGACCACGCTGCGTTTCCGCGAAGGCGGCTTCGACGGCGAGATCAAGACCATGCATCCGGTAGGCACGGTGCTGCCGCAAACGGGCAATGCCCGATGGAACATGCAATTCATCTGGCCGTTCCAAGCCGAATACGTCATCGCCTATCTGGACCCGGACTACCGCAGCACCATCATCGGGCGCTCCAAGCGCGACTATGTATGGATCATGGCGCGCACGCCCCAGCTCACCGCGGCGCAATACGACAATCTCGTATCCGAGGTGCGCAAGCTGGGCTACGACACCAGCCTGCTGCGTAAAGTGCCGCAGCAGTGGCCCGAAGCGACCCGGTAGGAACACCAGGCCATGGCCATGAAGATTTTGCTGACCGGCGGCACGGGGCTGATCGGGCGCGCCTTGTGCCGCCGCTGGGCCGGCGACGGCCACCATCTGATGGTCTGGAGCCGGCGTCCGAAAGACGTGCCGGCGCTTTGCAGTGGCGCGCGGGGCATCGCCCGGCTCGACGACATCGGGGATTTCGATTCGCCCGACGCCGTGGTGAACCTGGCCGGCGCGCCGATCGCCGATCGGCCCTGGAGCAATGCCCGCAGAAGGCTGCTGTGGGACAGCCGCATCGGCCTGACCCGGGAATTGACCGGATGGCTAGCCTCGCTGCCCGTGCCGCCGCAGGTCCTGCTATCCGGCTCGGCGGCGGGCTGGTATGGCGACCGGGGCGAGCAGCCGTTCGACGAAACCGCGCAAGCGCAGGCCCCCTCCGATTTCGGCAGCCGGCTATGCCAGGCCTGGGAGGACGAGGCGCGGCGCGCCGAAACACCGGGCACGAGACTGGTGTTGCTGCGCACCGCGTCCGTCCTGTCTGCCGAAGGCGGCATGCTCGCGCGTCTGCGCGTGCCGTTTCGGCTCGGCTTGGGCGGCCGGCTGGGAAGCGGCGAGCAATGGCTGCCATGGATACACGTGGACGACGCGACCGGCTTGATCGATTTCCTGCTCAAGCGCGAGGATTGCCGCGGCCCCTACAATATTTGCGCGCCCCAACCCGTGCGCAATGCCGAATTCACGCGCGCCCTGTCGGACGCATTGCATCGTCCCGCCCGCCTGCCGGTGCCTGCCTGGGCGCTGCGCATCGGGCTGGGCGAGATGTCCGGTCTTCTGCTCGGAAGTCAGCGCCTGCTTGCGCGCCGAGCCCAGGAGGCGGGATATCGTTTCCGTTTTCCGGATCTGGATGCGGCCTTGCGCGATCTGCTGACCCGGCGGTGAAAAGGGTCCGCAGGCCGGTTCCGTTCGGCTGCACCGCGTCGGCAAATAAAATGGTTGAAAATCACTGCTTGTAAGATATCGACGAAATCAAGCCATTTTTCTCAGATGAAACTCGCCACCTGGAACGTCAACTCTTTGAAGGTGCGCCTGCCGCAAGTGCTGGACTGGCTCGCCGCCAATCCCGTCGATGCGCTGTGCCTGCAGGAGCTCAAGCTCGCCGACGACAAATTTCCCCTGCAGGCCTTCGCCGACGTCGGCTATCACGCCGCCTGGGCCGGGCAAAAGACCTACAACGGCGTGGCCGTGCTGTCGCGCCAGCCGGGCCAGGCCGTGGTGCGCAACATCCCGGGGTTCGACGACCCCCAGCAGCGCGTGATCGCCGTCACCCTGCCCAGCTCCGCGGGCGACGTGCGCGTGATCTGCGCCTACTGCCCCAACGGCCAGGCGCTGGACTCCGAAAAATACCCCTACAAGCTCGAATGGTTCGCCGCCCTGAACCGCTGGCTGCAAGGCGAAATGGCCGCGCATCCGCACCTGGCCATCCTGGGCGACTACAACGTCGCCCCGGCCGACGAAGACGTGCACAACCCCGAGAAGTGGGTCGGCCAGGTGCTGGTCTCCGAGCCCGAACGGGCCGCCTTCGGCGCCTTGCTGGACCTGGGGCTGACCGATTCCTTCCGTCTTTTCGAGCAGCCCGCCAAGTCCTTCAGCTGGTGGGACTACCGCCAGTTCGGCTTCAAGCGCAACGCAGGGTTGCGCATCGATCACATCCTTCTCTCGGATCCGCTCAAGGCGGTCTGCACTGCCTGCGTCATCGACAAGGGTCCGCGCGGCAACGAGCAGCCCTCGGATCACACGCCCGTGGTCGCCACGCTGGATCTGGACTGAGAAGCTACACTGCGGAACAACCCCATTCTTTCGAATCAGGCAATGCGTACAGAGACCAAGGAAGGCGCCAGCGGCTCGGAAAGCTCGATCGAAACGGGGCATCTCTGGCAGCGCCCCGGCTTTCTCATCCGCCGGCTGAACCAGATTCACATCGCGATGTTCTTCGAAAGCTGCAAGGATTTCGCCATTACGCCGGTGCAATACGGGCTGCTCACCACGCTTAGCGAGCGGCCCAATCTCGACCAGACCTCGCTTTGCGCGGAAGTCGGCGTCGACCGTACCACCATGGCGGACGTGCTGCGCCGCCTGGAAGAACGCGGGCTCGTCAAGCGCTCGAACAGTCCGACCGACGGCCGCCTGAAGATCGCCAACATCACGCCGCGCGGCCGCAAGGTCATGAAAGACATGTACGGCAGCATGCGCGAAGCGCAGGTCAGGCTGCTATCGCCGCTCAACGCCAAGGATCAGGCGACCTTCGTGCGCCTGCTGATGCAACTGGCCGAAGGCAACAACCAATATGGCCGCACGTCGCTCAAGCACTTCGACTGAGGCGGCGCCTTGCCGGCACCGGGCAGCGGCCTGACCGTGGCGACCGCCGCCCGCGCGCCTTAACCTGGTGTTAATGGTCCGGCGGATAAGCTCGCGACGTTTTGCCGCAAAACGGCCGGAACAGGACGAGGACGCGATGCGAATATTGCTGGTTGAAGACGATCCGCTGATCGGCAACGGCCTGCGCCTGGGCCTGCGCCGGGAAGGCTACGCCGTGGACTGGGTGCAGGACGGCGAAGCCGGCGCGCTCGCCTTGCGCACGAACCCCTACGGCCTGGTGCTGCTCGATCTGGGCCTGCCCAAACAGGGAGGCATGACGCTGCTTGCGGGGCTGAGGCAGCGCAGCGACGCGACGCCCGTCATCATCATCACCGCGCGCGACGGCGTTCCGGATCGCGTCGCCGGCCTGGACGGCGGCGCCGACGATTACCTGGTCAAGCCGTTCGCACTCGAAGAGCTCCTGGCGCGGATCCGGGTCGTGAACCGCCGGCAGGCGGGCCGCGCACAGACCCTGCTCGCAGTCGGCGCCCTGCGCCTGGATCCGTCCCAGCACCGCTGCTGGCTGCGCGACGACGAAGTCGCTCTGACGGCCCGCGAATTCGCGCTGCTCGAAGAACTGATGCGCGACCCCGGCGCGATCGCCACGCGCGAACAGCTCGAAGAGCGCCTGTACGGCTGGAACGAAGAAATCGAAAGCAACGCGATTCCGGTGCACATCTACAACTTGCGCCGCAAGCTGGGCACGCAGGCGATCCACAATGTGCGCGGCGTGGGCTACCGCATCGGGGAAATCGCATGAGCGCCTTGCACAGCCGTCTTTCGCGCTGGTTCATGTCGTCGCTGCGCCGGCGCCTGCTACTGTGGCTGCTGCCGGCCACGCTGCTGGCCGGCGCCCTGGCGAGCGCGGCGACCTGGTGGGGTTCGCTCGACGACCTGGACGATCTGCTGAACGACCAGATGAAGGCTGTTGCGCAGCACGTGGTGGTCGACGCCGATGGGCGCTTGTCTCTCACGGGCGTGGACCGCAAGGGCCAGTTGTCCGGCCGCAAATCGCACAGCGTATTGCTGCAGGTCTGGCGGGACAAAAAACTGCTGTTCACCAGCGACTCGGATTCGTCGCTGCCGCCGCCGCAAGGTCCGGGCCTGGCCGACGAAACCGTCGACGGCCAGGTCTGGCACACCTTCGTGACCCGCAGCGGCGACACGCTGGTGCGCGTTGCCCAGGTCCGGCTGGCCCGTTGGGAGGCCCTGGCGGAAATCTCCGTGCATCAATTCTGGCCGGTCCTCTCGCTCGCCCCCATCATCGCCCTGTTCCTGTGGTTCGGCATCGGCTATGGCCTGCAGCCGCTGCGCAAGATCACCACCGGACCCAAACGGCGCGACGCGAACAATATGCAGGCCATCGAGACCGCCGCCATGCCGACGGAGGTCAAGCCGCTCGTGGACGCGCTGAACGACTTGCTGCAACGGCTCGATCACGCTTTTACCTTGCAAAAGCAATTCATCGCCGACGCGGCGCACGAGCTGCGCACGCCGATCATGGGGCTGGGCCTGCAGGCCGAACTGCTGCCACAGGCGGCAAACGACCGTGAGCGCGACGAACTGGTCCAAAGCATACGCACAGGCACGGTGCAGCTCACGCATCTGGCCGGGCAACTGCTCACCTTGGCCCGGCTCGATCCCGATGCCGGCCAGGCGAACCGGCGCCGCGTGGATCTGACCCGGCTCGCGCGTTCGGTCGTGGCGGACCGGGAACGCCTGGCCGAAGCGAACCAGATCGACCTGGGCGTGGTCGGCGCGCAATCGGCGGTCGTCCAGGGCAGCGACGACAATCTGCGCGTGCTGTTGAACAACCTGGTCGACAACGCGATCCGCTATGCCGGCGCTCATGCGCGCGTGGACGTCACGGTGCGCCGCGATACCCACCATGTGGTGCTCGAGGTCAGCGACAACGGACCGGGCATACCTGAACCGGATCGCGCCCGCGCATGGGAGCGCTTCTACCGCGGCGGCGGCCATGCCGGAACCGGCAGCGGATTGGGCCTGTCCATCGTGCGGCGCGTCGCCGAACAGCATCATGCAAGCGTCGCGCTCGAAACCGGCCCCGAGGGCCGCGGGCTGACGGTTCGCGTACGCTTTCCGGCGTGACGGGCGGTCGTGCCTGCCCCTGATATGGCACCGGGGTGTCAGAGCCGGAAGATTCGCTCGGCATTGCCGTGGCAGACGAGGTGCCGGGCCGATTCGTCGAGCGGCGCAGCCTCGATGAAGTCGGCGGCGACCGCGGTGGATTCGTAGGGATAGTCGACGGAGAACATCACCGCCTGCGGGCCCATCTCGCCGATCGCTCCCATCAGCGCGGGCGCCGAGCACACGCCCGAGGTGGTGATGACGATGTTGGTGCCGATATAGGCCGACGGCGCCTGTTCCAATGCGACGCCGTGCGGATACACGGCGAAGCGGCTGTCGAAGCGCCAGCGCAAGTAAGGCAGTCCCTCGCCCATATGACCCAGGATGATCTTGAGTCCGGGAAACCGGTCGAACACGCCGCCGGCCATGAG
>CALGFL010000307.1 GCA_937881145.1 uncultured Bordetella sp. | reverse complement strand
CATCGTCATTGCCGGGATCGTGGGTTCGGGCAAATCGACGACGCTGGCGACCTTGATGCGCGGCATCGACCCGGCGCGCAAGGTCATCACGCTGGAAGATCCCGTCGAGTACCTGATAGGCAATGCCTTGCAGAACACGGTGGGCCGATCGCTGGACGCCGAGCCGCAGCATCCTTTCGACGCCAAGCTGCGGACCATCAAGCGTTCAGCCATGAACGATTTATTGATCGGCGAGGTGCGAGATCATGAGACCGGCCGAGCCTTCATGGATCTGGCCGGCAGCGGCGCCAGCGTCTATACCACCACCCATACCGGGTCGGCGCTGATGATTCCCGAACGCCTGGCCTCGGACTTCATCGGCGTATCGCGGGATTTCCTCGCCACGCCGGGCGTGCTCAAGCTGCTGGTCTATCAGACGCTCCTGCCACGCCTGTGCCCGGACTGCGCCTTGCCTATCGAGGTCTTGTGGCGCGGCGGGCATCCGCGCGGCGGGCATCCGTCCGACGAACATCCGCATGACGAACGTCCGGCCTGGCGTGCCTGGGCCGATGAATTCGGCCGCGTGTTCGATGTCGACCCCGGCCGGCTGCGGGTGCGCGATCCGGCAGGCTGCCCGGCGTGCAATCGCCCGGGCCTGGACCGCCTGGCTTTGTCGGGACGCACCGGTCGCACAGTGGTGGCCGAAATGTTCGAGCCTGCCGAGGACGCAGTCCTGCTCGACTGCATACGCCGCCGCGACAATCCGGCCTTGATGCGCCATCTTGCCGGTTTGCCGCGAACGCCGGCGGGCGACTCCGATATGACCGGCAAGCCCGTCAGCCTGTGCGCCGTCTATAAGGCGCTGCAAGGCGAGATCGATGCCCGCGTGCTGGCCCGTCAATTCGGTTTGTGCGGCTGGGCGCGCAGGCGGGCGTCGCCGTGAAGTCGTTGTCCGGTATGTGGTTGGCGGCATCGGCCGCGGCTTGGTCGCGCTCGATGCTGCGCAATCAAGCGCGTCTGGACGCCTGGCGATTCAGGGCCGCGCGGGCGGACTACTACGCCTACCTGGCCGAAATACTGCGCGCCTTGCAGGGACGCAAGACCTTGCTGGATCACTTCGAAGACGACGCCGGGCGCTACGGGCCGGCATCGGTGCGGGGCCGTCTATCGAAGCATTGGGCCCGCCGCTACCAGGAAACCGGCGGCGACTTGGCTGCTGCCTGGGCGGACGTGCTGCCGGCCGACGAATGTCTGCTGATCGCCGCCGGCCAGCAAGCGGGCGGCGATGCGCTCATCGAGGTGTTGCGGGATTTGGCTCATGTGACGCGCCTGATGCACGGCTTGCGCGGCGAACTGATCGCCACGACCGCGGCGGGACTGGCCGCCGCATGCGTGGCCTGCGCGCTGCTTTGCGCCGTGCCGTATTTCACGGTTCCGCGGCTGCAGCAGGTATTCCAGAATTTGCCCGAGGATTATCTGGGGCCGGTTACGCGCAATCTGTATGCCCTGGCCCATGCCGTGCGGCGCACGCTTGCCGCCTGGGCTTTCGGGTTGCCGGCCTGTGTGGCACTGGTCTTCTGGAGCCTGCCCAATCTGACGGGGCGACTGCGCGGGCGCCTGGACCGCTTTCTATTCTGGCGGCTGTATCGCGATTTCCATGCCATCCGCTTTCTGGCCATGCTCGGGGTGCTGTTGCGCCGGCGCGGCAATATCGACACCCGGTTGCGCGAAGCCCTGTCCAACCTGGCCTGGAACGCGCGTCCCTGGCTGGCTGCTCACGTCGCGGCGATGCTGGCGCGCATCGACGCGGGCATCGTCGGCGTGGACAGCCTGGACACGGGGCTGCTCGACCGCGAGCTCTGGTGGTTTCTCGCCGACATGAGCGCGGCACATGGTCTGGCCGACGGTTTGCAGCAGACCCGCCTGCGCGTCGAATCCCACGCCGCGGCGCGTCTGCGGCGGCAGGCGCAGGTTCTGCGCTGGGTGTGCCTGCTGGGTTCGGCCGGCGCGGTGATCGGGCTGACTTTATGGCACTACGCGGCCATCGACGAACTCAGGCGTGCCCTGATGCAGTTCCACGCCTCCGGCTAGGTCGCACGCAGTTCTTCTTTTATTGCAATTTGCCAGGAGCCCTTTCATGTCCATTGCCATTCCCCGTCCGATTTCGCGCCAGCGCGGCTTTTCGCTGATCGAGGTGTCCATCGTCGCGGCCATCATCCTGCTCGCCGCCATCATTGGCATTCCAGCCATAGGCAATTATGTGATCGAGAACAAGGTGCCCGAGGTCGGCCGCGAACTGCAACGTTTCGTGGTCCGCACCAAGACCAATGCGCAGGGAGCGGGAACCACGCCTTATGCCGAGGTCGATACCGGCACGCTGGCCAATGCCGTGCGCGATTCCAGCGTGCTGTCGGTCAACGGCACGGGAGCTGCCGCAGTGGTGGCGCATGGCCTGGGCGGGGCGGGAACCTCCGGCAACGGCGTGATCACCGTGAGCCGGTGTCCTTCGCGTCGGGCGGCGCAGGGTCTGGCTTTGCCCTCACGCTCAACCGCGTCAGCCATGCCGCCTGTCCCAGCCTGGCTTCGGTCATGCAGCGCTCCGCCGAAATCATCGCCGTGCAAGGGGTGGGCGGTTCCGTCCTTGTCAAGGACAGCACGGCCACGCCGCCCTTGACCTACGTGGC
Source organism: uncultured Bordetella sp. (assembly GCA_937881145.1). GTDB lineage: Bacteria > Pseudomonadota > Gammaproteobacteria > Burkholderiales > Burkholderiaceae_B > Bordetella. The sequence goes on along the minus strand of CALGFL010000307.1, from coordinate 4,011 downwards.
GGCGCGCGCGCAGGCGCAGTGCGCGCAGGGCGACAGCAACACCTTCGTTTTCACGGTGCGTTGAGCCATGCGCGCCGTGGCTATGCGAGGCCGCCGATCCGCGCGGCCGCCGGTGCGGCAGCAAGGCTTCGCCCTGCTCGAACTGTCCGTCGCCCTGCTCATCGGGACTTTGCTGCTGGTGTGGGGCGCGGCCGCCCTGATGCGCCAGGCCGACGACGCGGCGGCCCGCGCGACGGGCGCCTGGATGCTGGAAATACGCAATGCCGCCTATCGCATGCTGGAGCGCCATTTCGACGCGCTGTCCGAGGGAAGGCCGCCCGTCGGACCGCAAGGCGCGCTCTTGTACGCCGATATGCATGCGCCGACACTGGCCGAATTCAAGTCACAGGGCCTGCTGCCGCAGGGTTTTCCGGAATCGGCGCCAATGGGCGGCACGGCTCGGGTGCGCCTGGCCGCGCCTTCGGCCTGCCCGGGGGAGGCATGCCGGGTCGATGCGGTGATCTACGCCTCGATGCCCTTGTCGGACGTGCAAGGTCGGCCGGACATGATGCGCATGGCGGTATTTGCCGATGCGGCCGCAGGCTACGGCGGCCATGCCACGGCGGGAACCGAGAGTCGGCTGCGCGGCAAGACGTTCGACTTTCCCAATCCCTACATATCGGCGAGCGAGGCCTTGCCGGCGGGCACCCCGGTCCTTTGGGCAGGCATGGACATGGCCACGGCCGCCCAATATGTGCGTCGTTTCGACGAACGCGATCCGCAACTCAAGGGTGGGCTGACCGTGGCCGGATCGGTGACGGGCAAGCGCCTGCACGCCAACGAATATTTGCAGATAGCGGGCCAGGCCGCACCGGGCAGCGTCTGCAGCCCCAACGGCCTGGTGGGACGCACGCCCGAGGGGCTGCTGCTTTCCTGCCAGTCCGGCGTATGGACCGGCTTCGCAGGCTCGACGACTTTTTATACGGTCCCGACGTTCGGCGGCGGATGCGTTTCCCCCAATGCGGTCACGGGTTCCTGCTCATGTCCGCCCCGAACCAGGTATGTGAGTCTTTCCGGGCAGGCTTCATCCAACGGCTATTCATTTGATAGAACCATCTACGCGTGCATCCCTTGACCGTGCGCACACTGCTAAAATGAAAGATTCGCCTAAATTCCCTTTCCTTCGTCGACGATGAAAGTCTCCGAGATTCGCCAGAAATTCCTGCAATTCTTCCAGTCCAAGGGCCACACCATCGTGCCGTCCTCGTCGCTGGTGCCGGGCAACGACCCCACGTTGCTCTTCACCAACTCGGGCATGGTCCAGTTCAAGGACGTCTTCACCGGCAAGGAATCGCGCAGCTACTCGCGCGCCACCACGGCGCAGCGCTGCGTGCGCGCCGGCGGCAAGCACAACGACCTGGAAAACGTCGGCTACACCGCACGCCACCACACTTTCTTCGAGATGCTGGGCAATTTCAGCTTCGGCGACTACTTCAAGAAAGATGCCATCCACTACGCCTGGGAACTGCTGACCGGGGTCTACAAGCTGCCCCAAGACAAGCTGTGGGTGACCGTCTATCACGAAGACGACGAGGCCTACGACATCTGGGCCAAGGAAATCGGCGTGCCGGCCGAGCGCATCATCCGCATCGGCGACAACAAGGGCGCGCGCTACGCCTCCGACAATTTCTGGCAAATGGCCGACACCGGCCCTTGCGGCCCCTGCTCGGAAATCTTCTACGACCACGGCCCGGAAATCTGGGGCGGCCCTCCGGGATCGCCCGAAGAAGACGGCGACCGCTACATCGAGATCTGGAATCTGGTGTTCATGCAGTTCGAGCGCGATGCGGCCGGCAACATGCCGCGCCTGCCCAAGCCCTGCGTGGATACCGGCATGGGCCTCGAGCGCATCGCCGCCGTGCTGCAGCACGTGCACTCGAATTACGAGATCGATCTTTTCCAGAGTCTGATCCAGGCCGCGGCCCGCGAAACCCATACCCAGGACCTGACCGAGAACTCGCTCAAGGTCATCGCCGACCACATCCGCGCCTGCTCGTTCCTGGTCGTGGACGGCGTCATTCCCAGCAACGAAGGCCGCGGCTACGTCCTGCGCCGCATCATCCGCCGCGCGTTGCGCCACGGCTACAAGCTGGGACAGACCAAGCCCTTCTTCCATCGCCTGGTGGCCGACCTGGTCAAGGAGATGGGCGCGGCGTATCCCGAGCTGGCCCAGGCTGCCGAACGCGTGGCCCAGGTGCTCAAGCAGGAAGAAGAGCGTTTTGGCGAAACGCTGGAAAACGGCATGAAGATCCTGGACGTGGCCCTGGCGGACATTGCCAAGGGCGGCCAGCTCGACGGCAACACGCTCTTCACGCTCTACGACACCTACGGCTTCCCGGTCGACCTCACGGCCGACATCTGCCGCGAACGCGAAGTCGAGGTCGACATGGCGGGCTTCGAAGCCGCCATGGAAAACCAGCGCAAGCAGGCCCGCGCCGCCGGCAAGTTCAAGATGGCCGAAGGCCTGTCCTATGAAGGTTCGCAGACGCGCTTCGAGGGCTACGACCATCTGGAGCTCTCCGGCGCCAAGGTCACGTCGCTGTATGTGGACGGCACGCGGGTCGATGCGGTCGCGGCCGGCCAGAACGCGGTGGTGGTGCTCGACGCCACGCCCTTCTACGCCGAGTCCGGCGGCCAGGTGGGCGACACGGGCCTGCTGGAAGGCGGCAATGCCCGCTTCGCCGTTGCCGATACGCTCAAGATCCAGGCCGGCGTGTTCGGCCACCACGGCACGCTCGAATCGGGCTCGATCAAAGTGGGCGACACCCTGCTGGCCAAGGTCGACGCGGTGCGCCGCGCGCGCACCGTGCGCAACCACTCGGCCACTCACCTCATGCACAAGGCGCTGCGCCAGGTGCTGGGCGGCCACGTACAGCAGCGCGGCTCGCTGGTCGATCCCGACAAGACCCGCTTCGACTTCGCTCACGACGCGCCCATGACGGCCGGGCAGATCACGCAGGTCGAGGAAATCGTCAACGCCGAAGTCCTGGCCAATCAGGCCACCCAGGCCCGCGTCATGGCCTTCGACGACGCGGTGCAGGAAGGCGCCATGGCGCTGTTCGGCGAAAAATACGGCGACGAAGTGCGTGTGCTCGACATGGGTTTCGCGCGCGAACTGTGCGGCGGCACGCACGTCCAGCGCACCGGCGATATCGGCCTGTTCAAGATCATGTCCGAATCGGGCGTGGCCGCCGGCGTGCGCCGCATCGAGGCCATCACGGGCGACAACGCCCTGCATTGGGCCCAGGGGCAGAACGCGCTGCTGGCCAAGGTCGCGGGCCAGTTGCGCACCCCCGTCTCCGATCTGCCCGAGCGCATCACGCAGGTGCAGGACCAGATCAAGGCCCTGGAAAAAGACCTGGAGCAGGCCCGCGGCAAACTGGCTGCCAGCGCCGGCAACGACCTGGCCGGCAGCGCCGCCGACGTCAAGGGCGTCAAGCTCGTGGCCGCGAGCCTGGGCGAAGTCGATCCCAAGGCCCTGCGCGGCATGATCGACAGCCTCAAAGACAAGCTCAAATCTGCCGTGGTCCTGCTGGCCGCGGGCGGCGAAGGCAAGATCAGCCTGGCAGCCGGCGTCACCAGCGACCTGACGGGCAAGATCAAGGCCGGCGACCTGCTGGGCTTCGTGGCTGGCCAGGTGGGCGGCAAGGGCGGCGGCCGTCCCGACATGGCCATGGGCGGCGGCACCGACGCCCGTGCCTTGCCGGCCGCCATCGCCAGCGTGCAGAAGTGGGTCGATGAACGCCTCTGATCTCTGCGCCGCCGGCCTGCCGGCTTGGCAGCACGAGGTGGACGCCAGCGGGCTGAACTGCCCGCTGCCCATCCTGCGCGCCAAGAAAACCCTGGCCCAGATGGCCAGCGGCGAAGTACTCTGTGTGATTACGACCGATCCCAGCGCAGTACGGGATTTTCAGGCGTTTTGCCGGCAGACCGGAAACGAACTGCTGGCCCAGCAGCAGCAAGAGGGCAGCA
>CALGFL010000306.1 GCA_937881145.1 uncultured Bordetella sp. | reverse complement strand
GGCGATGATGGGAATGTTGCGGTCGCACAGCGGCAGCTAGACCCGCTTGCCCACCAGGTGCCTGTAGCGCTCGTCGTCGGGGTGAACGCACAATGCGCCGTCGGCCAGCATGGTCTCGGGGCGCGTGGTGGCGATGGTCATGCCGCGCAGGGTGACGGTGTTGCCTTCCTTGTCGACGATGGTCTGCGGGCCGTCGACGAAGGGGTATTCGATATGCCACAGAAAGCCGTCGACTTCCTCGGACACCACTTCCAGGTCGCTCACCGCGGTCAGCAGCTTGGGATCCCAGTTGACCAGGCGCTTGCCGCGGTAGATGAGGCCCTGCTGGTAAAGCTTGACGAAGGTCTCGACCACGCCGCGCGACATGCGCTCGTCCATGGTGAAGTATTCGCGCGGCCAGTCGGCCGAGGCGCCCAGGCGCCGCACCTGGCCGGTGATGGTGTTGCCCGACTGCTCTTTCCACTCCCAGACCTTCTCCACGAACTTTTCGCGGCCCAGGTCGTGGCGCGAGACCTTCTGCGCGTCGAGCTGGCGCTCGACCACGATCTGCGTGGCGATGCCGGCGTGGTCGGTACCCGGCACGAACACCGTGTCGTCGCCCGACATGCGGTGATAGCGCACCAGGCCGTCCATGATGGTCTGGTTGAACGCATGGCCCATGTGCAGGGTACCGGTGACGTTGGGCGGGGGGAACTGGATGCAGTAGGTCTTTTCGCCCGAGCCGGTTTCCACGTGGCGGCCAGCCTGGAAATAGCCGCGCTTTTCCCACAGGTCGTACCAGCGGGATTCGATCTGGGCGGGCTCGAAGCTCTTGGCGAGTTCGGCGCTTTCAGGGGTGGTGGCGGTCAGGTTGGGCTCGTCGGCTTGGGTCATTGCGGTAGGTTTCCGGCAAAACGGGGCCCGAATACACGGTCGGGCAAACCGACAATTTTAAGATGTATTGGATTCTTTCCGGCATGTTAAGATGTCGGGTTACCGTAACCGCATAGAAGTGCCTGTTTTTATTGGAGTTTCGACGATGAATCAACCCGCTATTGAACGTACCCTCTCGATCATCAAGCCCGACGCCGTTGCCAAGAACGTCATCGGCGAAATCTACGCCCGCTTCGAAGGCGCCAATCTCAAGGTTATCGCCGCGCAAATGCGCCAGCTCTCGCGCGCCGACGCCGAGCGCTTCTACGCCGTGCACAGCGCCCGTCCGTTCTTCAAGGACCTGGTCGATTTCACGGTTTCGGGCCCGGTCTTCGTGCAAGTGCTCGAAGGCGAGAACGCCATCCAGAAGAACCGCGACCTGATGGGCGCCACCGATCCCAAGAAGGCCGAGAAGGGCACCATCCGCGCCGACTTCGCCGACAGCATCGACGCCAACGCCGTGCACGGTTCCGACGCGCCCGAAACCGCCGCCGTCGAGATCGCCTTCTTCTTCCCCGAAATCAACGTCTACAGCCGTTGATTTTCCAGGGCATGACCGCGCGACCCGCCGCCGCGGCCATGCACCATGGAAACGAACGCGCCATGGAAAACGAACGTATCAATCTGCTGGGCCTGGATGCCGCCGCGTTGTCCGATCTGATCGGACAGTGGGGCGGCAAGCCGTTTCGCGCCCGGCAGCTGCAGCGCTGGGTGCACCAGCGCGGCGTCGATGGGTTCGACGACATGACCGATCTGGCGCGCGATTTCCGCGCCCAATTGTCCGAACGCTGCGACGTCCGGGCGCTGCCGGTCAGCACCGAGCAGATCTCGTCCGACGGTACGCGCAAGTGGCTGTTCGACGTGGGGCAGGGCAATGCCATCGAAACGGTGTTCATCCCCGAGGACGATCGCGGCACCCTGTGCGTGTCCAGCCAGGCGGGCTGCGCGGTCAACTGCCGCTTCTGCTCCACCGGGCACCAAGGCTTCAACCGCAACCTGAGCACGGCCGAGATCGTCGGCCAGCTCTGGTGGGCGCGTCGCGTGATCGAGGCCGACGCCGGTTCGGCGCGCTTAATGAGTGCCCGCGCGCCGCACCCGTCGGGCGGCCCGGCGGCGGGCGCCGCACGCAGCGTCGATCAGCGCGTCATCAGCAACGTGGTCATGATGGGCATGGGCGAGCCCCTGCTCAATTACGACCAGCTGGTGCCGGCGCTGCGCCTCATGCTCGATGACAACGCCTACGGCCTGTCGCGCCGGCGCGTCACGGTGTCCACCTCGGGCGTGGTGCCCATGATGGACCGGCTTTCGCAAGACTGCCCCGTGGCGCTGGCGGTGTCGCTGCACGCGCCCAACGATGCCCTGCGCGACGAGCTCGTTCCGCTCAACAAGAAGTACCCGCTGGACGAACTGCTCGAGGCCTGCAACCGCTACCTCGAGTTCGCGCCGCGCGATTTCATTACCTTCGAATACTGCATGCTCGACGGCATCAACGATACCGATCAGCATGCCAGAGAGCTCATCCAGATTGCGCGGCGGGTGCGCTGCAAGCTCAATCTGATTCCGTTCAATCCCTTCCCGGAATCCGGCCTGAAGCGCTCGCCTCAAGCGCGCGTGCGGGTGTTCGCCCAACGGTTGATGGATGCCGGCATTATCACCACGGTGCGCAAAACGCGCGGCGACGACATCGCCGCCGCATGCGGCCAGTTGGCTGGCGAGGTCCAGGACAGGACCCGCGTAGCCGAACGCCGCCTGGGCATCAAAACCCGCACCATACCCATTAAACAGGTGAGTGCATGAACCAGCAGGATTCCACGATCGCCGTCGAACCGGCGGCTCAGACCCTGAACGTAGGCCGCTCCTTGCGCGATGCGCGCATCGGGCGCGGCATTTCGCTCGAAGACGCGTCGGCCCGCCTGAAGTATTCGGTGCGCCAGATCCAGGCGCTCGAGGAAGAACGCTGGGAGCAACTGCCCACCGGCGTGTCGCTGCGCGGCATGATTCGCAACTATGCCAGGCTGGTCGGCGTCGACATGGAGCCCATCATCGCCGCCATGTCCGGTCATGCTGCGGTCGCGGATCGTCCCACCGGGCGCGACCTGGGCGCCAGCGCCGCCGTGGGCGGCGAAAATTCGCCCAGCGCGCCGTCGTCGGTGCCTTGGGGCTGGTTGCTGACCATTCTGGTGGTCGTCATCGCCGTGGCGGCCTACGCCTTCTGGCGCGGCTGGCTGCCCAGAGACCTGCTCACCCTGAGCGGCATCAAGCACTATTTCCATCGCTAGGCCGGTACTTACCATGCAAGACGCTTCTTCCTTGACCTGTCAGGACGCGCCGCCCGCCGTCGGGCCGGCCGCGCGCCGCGCCACGCGCGCCGTCGACATCCGCTGGGGCGATCGCGTGGTCACGGTGGGCGGCGGCGCGCCGGTGGTGGTGCAGTCCATGACCAATACCGATACGGCCGATGCCATCGCCACGGCGGTGCAGGTCAAGCAATTGGCCCTGGCCGGTTCCGAAGTGGTGCGCATCACCGTCAACACGCCCGAAGCCGCGCGCGAGGTGCCCGCCATCCGCGAACAGCTCGACCGCATGGGCATGTCGGTGCCGCTGGTGGGCGACTTCCACTACAACGGCCACAAGCTGCTCACGCAGTTTCCCGAGTGCGCGCAGGCCTTGTCCAAATACCGCATCAATCCCGGCAACATGGGCGGGGGCAAGCGTCGCGACGACAACTTCGCGCAGATGATCGAAGTGGCCTGCCGCCACGACAAGCCGGTGCGCATCGGCGTGAACTGGGGCAGCCTGGACCACGAACTGATGGCCCGTATGATGGACGACAACGGCCGCCGTGCCCAGCCTTGGGAAGCCCAGGCCGTGATGCGCGAAGCCCTGGTGGTTTCCGCGATCAGCAACGCGCGCCGCGCCGAAGCGCTTGGCCTGCGCGGCGATGCCATCATCCTGTCGTGCAAGGTCAGCCACGTGCAGGACCTCATCGCCGTCTACCGCGACCTGTCTTCGCGCTGCGATTATCCCCTGCACCTGGGCTTGACCGAGGCCGGCATGGGCAGCAAGGGC
>CALGFL010000305.1 GCA_937881145.1 uncultured Bordetella sp. | reverse complement strand
CAGGAACAAGAGCGCGATGGCTGCGCCGACTAAAGGCGCTGTCGAGAAATACGCCCCCGTGCGCGACGAACCCAGACCTCGCAGCGCCATCACGAACATCACCAGGCTGATGCCGTAGCCGAACAAGCCCAGCGTCATCGCCGACAAGGCCACATGCGCGGGCGGCAATGCCGCGCCCAGCAGCAGCGCCAGCGCGACGTTCACCACGCCGGCCGCGAGCCCCTTGCTGCCGGCGATGAAAAGCGCGTCCGATGCGGACACCTTGCGCGTGAGATTGTTGTCGATGGCCCAGCACAGGCACGCCGCGGCGATGGCCGCCGGGCCATGCCAGGTCGAATGCCCGATCTGGCCGTGCGGCCACGACAGCAGCATGCCGCCGGCGACGATGGCCGCCATGCCGAGCACAATGCGGCTGTCGGTGTTTTCCTTGAAGGCGAGCCAGGCCAGCAGCGCCGTCAGTACGGCTTCGAGGTTGAGCAGCAACGAAGCCGCCGCTCCCGTCGTGCTGGTCAGGCCGACCATCAACGCAACGGGGCCGAGCACGCCGCCGAAGCCGATGGCGCCGAGCAACCAGGGCCATTCAGCCGCTTTCAGGCCGGGGGCCTGCCAGCCGCGATCGCGCGCGAGACGGATGATCGTCAGGCCCAGGCCGCTGCCGAGATAAAGCAGGCCGGCCAGCAAAATGGGCGGCACGCCCCCGGTCAGCACCTTGGCAAGCGGCGTGCTGGCGCCGAACAGCACCGCGGCCGCCAAGGCGTAGAGAATGGATCGGTTCATGGGATGTCCCCCCAGGGCTTTAAAGCCGACGGGGCGGCAAACCTAGTCAACGCCGGCTTTCGAGCGCCATGCGCACGGCCAGCCCGGCAAGCACGGTACCCATCAGATAGCGCTGCACCGTCTGCCAGGAAGGCCGCCTGGCCAGGAACACGGCGATGGAGCCGGCCATCATGGCGATCACCGCGTTGACGCTCAGGCTGATGAAAATTTGCGTCGAACCCAGCACCAGCGATTGCGCCAGCACGCTGCCGTGGCCCGCGGGGCTGATGAACTGCGGCAGCAGCGACAGGTACATGACCGCGATCTTCGGGTTGAGCAGGCTCGTCACGAAACCCATCGTGAACAGTTTGCGCGAGCTGTCCACAGGAAGATCGCGCACGTGGAACGGCGAGCGCCCGCCGGGCTTGACCGCCTGCCAGGCGAGATAGAGCAGATAGAGCCCGCCGCCGATTCGCAGCAGGTCGTAGGCATACGGAATGGCCAGTAACAGCGCCGTGATGCCCAACGCGGCGCACAGCATATAGAAGACAAAGCCCAGCGCCACGCCGCCCAGCGAGATCAGCCCCGCGACCCGGCCCTGGCAGATGGAGCGGGAAACGAGATAGATCATGTTCGGCCCGGGCGTCAGCACCATGCCGAGGCAAATGAGGGCGAAGGCGATCAGATTCGAGAATTCGGGCATGGGAGGGCTCCGATGGCATTGGAAGCCAGATTATCGCAGCGCCTGGGCCATCGCCATGACAATCGCATCCCAACGTCCCGGCTCAGTTTGCCGGAACAAGCGCATGGTTCCCGGATACCAGGGGCTGTCCTCGCGCTCGCGCAGCCAGCGCCAGTCCACGTTCAGCGCGGGCAGCATCACCCAGCAGCGCTTGCCCATCGAGCCGGCCAGATGCGCGACCGCGGTGTCCACGCTGATGACCAGGTCGAGCTGCTCGACAATGGCCGCGGTATCGGCGAAGTCGGCAATCTCCGACCCCAGATGCAGCAGCGGCTGTCCTGGCGGCGGATTGCGGGCCTGGTCTTCGCCCGGGCCTTTTTGCAGGCTGACGAAGCTCAGGCCGGGCACGCGCCACAACGGTTCCAGCACGGCCAGCGAAGACAGCGAACGGCCGCTGTCGTTCAGGTTGGTGACGCTGCCGCGCCAGGCCAGGCCTATTTTCCGGCCGGGCAGCCCCGCCAGCCGCTCGCGCCAGGTCTGGGCGCGCCGCGCATCGGCCTGCAGATAGACGGCGGGCGCAATGGTCTGCAGCGAGGTGTTCAGCCAACGCGGTATGGCCATGACGAAGGTCTGGTAGTCGTGCTCGGGCATCAAGGCCACGGCGGCGTCGACCTCGACTGCTTCGATGCCGGGAATGCCCGCGCACAGGGCCCGCAACTCGGGAAAGCACGCCAGGGTGATGCGCGCCGCACCCTGGGCCTTGAGCACGGACAGATAGCGCCCGAACTGGATCACGTCGCCAAAGCCTTGCTCGTGCCAGACCAGCAGCGATTTGCCCGCCAGCGGTTCGCCCTGCCATGATGGACACTGCGGCCCCAGGCCGGGATGCAGAGCGTGCTGCAGGCGCCGCCTGGTGCGATGGCGCGACTCGTAGAACGGCCAGCCCTCGTCCAGGCGGCCCGCGCCCAGCAGGATCATGCCCAGGCCGAACTGGGTCTCGGCATAGCCGGGGCGCAAAGCCAGGGCGCGGCGCAGCGCGGCTTCGGCCTCGGGCAGTCGGCCCAGCTGCCCCAGGGCCGTGCCCAGGTTGTGCAGCACGTCGGCCATGTCGGGCTGCACGGCCAGCGCTTGCCGGTAAGCCTCGACGGCCTCCTGCAGCCTCTGCTGCCCGTGCAGCACGGCCCCCAGGCGCTTGAGGCTTTCGGCATGGTCCGGCTGCAGCGCCAACGCTTGCCGATAGGCGATCTCGGCCTGCCGCGGCAGGTTGCGCCGCGCAAACACCGACGCCAGTTGCCGATGCGCATCGGCCATATCGGGCCGCAGGACGATCGCCAGTTGAAAAACCGCCTCGGCTTCTTCGAGCCTGTTCATGGCGACGAGCGTCATGCCCAGGCCGTAATGCGCCTCGACGTAAAGAGGCCGCAGGGCGATGGCCTGGCGCAGGGCTGCTTCGGCCTGCGCATGCTGGTTCAGGCAGTTGAACAGAGAGCCCAGATTGTTGTGCAGCTCGGGCAGTTCGGGCCGCAGCGCCAGGGCGCCCTGGCAGGCCTGGATCGCCTCGGGCAGCCTGCCCAAAGTCGTCAGCATCAGGCCCAGGCCCATATAGGCCTCCACGAGCTCGGGATCTTGCGCCAGCGCTTGTTCATAGGCCGCGACAGCCTGCTCGAACCGGCCCTGCGCGCCCAGGCGCATCGCTTGTTCAAGGGCGTCTTGCGCCGACTCGGCGCCGGAGAATGTGGGCATGGATGGAACGCTCTGTCTGGATTTGACTGGACAAGAACGTTCCCATATTGCGCGCCCGACCTTTATGATGAAAAGCAGTCATCCGCCGCGTTTATTCCCCAACGAAAAGGAATCCGTCATGTCCCTGAATGTCGCTGTCATCGTCGGCAGTCTGCGCAAAGGCTCTTTCAGCCGCTCCGTGGCCCTCGCTGTGAAAGAACTGGCCGCCCCGCGCATGAACCTGAATCTCGTCGAGATCGGCGACCTGCCGCTCTACAACCCGGACATGGATGAGAACACCCCGGCTCCCTGGGCACGCTTTCGCGGCGAAGTCGCCAAGGTCGACGCCGTGCTCTTTGTCACCCCGGAATACAACCGCTCGATTCCGGGCGGCCTGAAGAACGCGATCGACGTGGGCTCGCGGCCTTACGGCAAGAGCGTGTGGCAGGGCAAGCCGGCCGCCATCGTCAGCGTGTCGCCGGGCCTCCTGGGCGCTTTCGGCGCCAACCACCATCTGCGCCAGCCCCTGGTGTTCCTGGACATGCCCGTCCTGCAGCAACCGGAAATGTACCTGTCCAAAGCGGGCGATTTCATCGGCGAAGACGGCAAGGTGAACAACGAGGCCACCCGCGACTTCCTCAAGACCTTCACCGGCAAGTTCGCGGACTGGATCGAGCGCAACCGCGGCGCCGGCCGCTGATTCAAACCCGGGGACAGCCTCGGGCCGTGCCGCAATACGCTCTACACTGCGACGCATGTCGCATACCTCTTCTCGCATCGCCGTTGTCGGCGGCGGGCCGGCCGGACTGGCCGCCGCCGAAGTTCTTGCCGCCGCCGGCGCGGGCGTCGACCTGTTCGACGCCATGCCCTCGCTGGGACGCAAATTCCTCATGGCAGGCCGCGGCGGGCTCAACCTGACGCACAGCGAACCGCTCGAGCGCTTTCTGGCCCGCTACGGCGAACGTCAGGCCGAGCTTGCGCCGCTGGTGCGCAACTACCCTGCGCAAGCCCTGTGCGACTGGGCGCAAGGCCTGGGCGTCGAGACTTTCGTCGGCACATCGGGGCGCGTGTTTCCGCGCGAGATGAAAGCCGCGCCGCTGCTGCGCGCCTGGGTGCACCGCCTGCGCGCGAACGGCGTCGCCACGCATGCGCGCCATCGCTGGACGGGCTGGGACGACGCCGGACGGCTGCGCTTTGCCACGCCCGACGGCGAAGCCACGCATCCAGCGCGCGCCGTCATCCTGGCGCTGGGCGGCGGCAGCTGGGCCAAGCTGGGTTCGGACGGCGCGTGGGTGGGCGTGCTGGCCGCGCGCGGCGTGGATGTCGCGCCGCTCAAGCCCGCCAACTGCGGATTCGAAATCGGCTGGTCCGATTTCTTTCGCGGCAAGTTCGCGGGCGCGCCGATCAAGAACGTGCAGGCCCGCTGCACCGCCGCTGACGGCACGACGCTGCAACGCCGCGGCGAATTCGTCGCCAGCGAACACGGCGTCGAAGGCAGCCTCATCTATGCCCTGTCGGCCGCCCTGCGCGGCCAGATCGAACGCGGCGGCCAGGCCGCGCTGACGCTGGACCTACTGCCGGACCGCTCGCCTGAGCGCGTGCTGGCCGACGTGGCGCATCCGCGCGGCGCGCGCTCCTTGTCCTCGCATCTGCAAAGCCGCGTCGGCATCGCCGGCGTCAAGGCCGCGCTGCTGCGCGAACTGCTGGACAAGGACGCGATGCACGATGCCGAGGTGCTGGCTCGTGCCATCAAGGCGCTGCCGCTCGTCCTGAAGGCCGCGCGGCCCATCGACGAAGCCATCAGCAGCGCCGGCGGCGTGCGCTTCGAAGCGCTCGACGACCATTTCATGCTGACGCAATTGCCCGGCGTCTTCTGCGCCGGCGAGATGCTGGACTGGGAAGCACCCACCGGCGGCTATCTGCTGACCGGCTGCATCGCCAGCGGCCGGGCCACGGCGCAGGGCGTGCTGCGCTGGCTGCAAAGCTGAACGATAATCGGGCGATACGGTTAACAGTCCGAGGAAATACGTCCCATGCTGACGATCAGTCATTTCGAACTCGTCCTGCGCCTGATCCTGGCCGCCCTGCTGGGCAGCGTCATCGGCTTCGAACGCGAACGCCTGAACTGGGCCGCCGGCCTGCGCACGCACATGCTGGTGTGCGTAGGCGCATCCCTCATCATGCTGGTGTCGATCTTCGGCTTCGCGGACATACTCGGCCAGAAAGACGTATCGCTGGATCCGTCGCGCGTGGCGGCCCAGGTGGTTTCGGGCATCGGCTTTCTGGGCGCCGGGTCCATCCTGCTGCGCGGCGAAGTCGTACGGGGCCTGACGACGGCGGCCAGCCTCTGGTCCGTCGCGGGCGTCGGTCTGGCGACGGGTGGCGGCATGTACATCGCCGCCGTCAGCGCCACGGTCATCATCCTCATCATCCTGGCCGGCATCAAACCCATCGAGCGCCGCTTCATCTCCGTCAAGCAGCAGCGCAGCCTGCGCATCCTGGCCGAGCGCGGCAGCGTTTCCCTCGAGACCGTGCATAACGCGCTCGGCACCGGCAGCGTGCGCGTCAAGCAATTCATCATGCAGCAGTCCGAGGACAACCCCGATTTCGACGATGTGCGGATTTCCTTCTCGCGCACCTCGACCGACGATTTCGACACTCTCTGCGGCAAGTTCAAGGACATGCCCGGCGTGCGCGAGTTTCGACGCGATTGAGCAGCTTGTAGACTTGCGGCATGCCCTTTCCCGCTCACATCGATCTGCGCGAACAAGCAGGCCAGCTGGTCCAGCATGGCGCCCGCCTCATCGCGCAAGGCCGCGCGCAAGACGCCGTTTTGATTCTGCGCCAGGCGCTGGCTTTGCAGCCCCGCCTGGCCGACGCGCATTACCACCTGGGGCATGCGCTACAGCAAGACGGCCAATCGCAGCAAGCCCTGCTGACCTACCAGCAGGCCCTGAGCTGCAACGAGGCGCATGTCCCGACCTGGCTCAGGCTGGCCGGGCTGCATCGGGAAGAAGGGCGCCTGAATGACGCCGCGGCGGCCTATCGGCGCGCGCTGGCGCTGCGGCCCGATCTGCCCGAAATCCATCACGACCTGGGCATGCTGCTGGACGACATGGGCCACTCTATCGAAGCGGAACCGGCCTACCGGCAAGCGATTCGGTATCGACCCGGGTACGCCGAAGCGCACCAGAACCTGGGCGCCCTGATGGTCACGCTGGGCCGGCTATCGGACGCCGAGGAAAGCTGCCGGCAGGTGCTGGCGCTGCAGCCGGAGTCTGCCCTGGCGCATGCATGCCTGGCGTCCGTGCTGATTTTGCAGAACCAGCTGCCGCAAGGCGAATCGCACTTGCGCAAAGCCGTCGCGCTCGACCCGGACAACGCGACCTTGCAGGAGCAGCTGGGCGCGGTCCTGCATCGCCAGAACAAGTTCGCGCAAGCCGAATCCGTCTACCGCCGCGTGCTGGCCTTGAATCCGGGCGACGCGGACACCTGGAGCAATCTGGGCGTCGTGCTCGACAACCTCAATCGCCTGCCCGAATCGGAAGACGCCCTGCGCCGGGCTTTTGCGCTGCGCCCGCAATCGCCCGACATTCGTTTCGGCCTGGCCTTCGCCCTGTTGCGGCAAGGCCGGCTGGCCCAGGCCTGGCCTCTGTACGAATCGCGCTACGACCCGAATCGGCAAACCTTCACTCGCTGGCCCATGCCCACCACGCTCAACTACCCCCAGTGGCAGGGCGAATCGCTGCAAGGCAAGTCGCTGGTGATCTGGCAGGAGCAGGGTTTCGGCGACATGATCCAGTTCGCGCGGTATCTGCCGCGCCTCAAGGCCCTGGGCGCGAGCCGCATCATTCTGGTGTGCCAGAACCCGCTCAGGCCCCTGTTCGAAGCGTTGCCGCAGGTCGATGCCGTCGTCGGCACGGGCAAGACGGCCACGATGCAAGACGCGCAGGCCCTGATCGGATACGACTACTGGACTCTGATCATGAGTCTGCCGCACCTGTTGAATACGGCAACACTCGACGACATTCCTCCCGCGGCCTATCTGCAACCTGCTCCCGCGCGCGTGGATCTGTGGCGGCGCCAACTGGACGGCCTGCCCGGCATGAAGGTCGGCCTGGCATGGAAAGGCAATGCCCAGCACTTGAACGACGGCAACCGGTCCTTGTCCAGCCTGCGCACGCTGGCGCCGCTATGGCGGGTGCCCGGCGTGAGCTTCGTCAGCGTGCAGAAGGGTCAGGGCGAAGAAGAAGCGCGCTTGCTTTCGGACGATCAGCCGCTTTTGCACCTGGGCTCGGACATCGCCGATTTCGCCGACAGCGCCGCGATCATCGCGCAGCTGGATCTGCTGATCAGCGTGGACACCGCCGCGGTTCATCTGGCCGGCGCGCTGGGCGTGCCGTGCTGGACGCTCGTCCCCATCGAAGGCACCGACTGGCGCTGGATGCTGGATGGCGAAACCTCGCCCTGGTATCCCGGCACGTTGCGGCTATTTCGCCAGACGGCGGTGGGCGACTGGGACGGTCCCGTGGAGCAGTTGCGCCAGGCCCTGTTTACGCGCTGCCTGGAAAGAAATGCAGCGTCAGCAGGATGATCAGCACCGGCCCTGCGTTGAACAGGGAATGCAAGGCCATCGAAGCGCCGATGCCCCGGCGCGTGCGCATCCAGCCTAACACCAGGCCGGTAACCCATTGCGGCAGCACCAGGAAAGGCAGGAGCCAGAGCGTGGTTTTATCGAAGAAGAAGTTGTGCAGATGCACGGCCGCAAACACCAGTGCCACCCCGTGATAGACCAGGCCATAGGCGCGCACGTATTCGCGACGCCAGCCGCGGGCCCAATGGCCGCGTGAGATACGGCCGCGGCGCAAAGGCCGGCAGGCCATCAGCAACACGGCCACCAGCATGATCCAGCCCACGGGGCTCAACGGGTGCGATACCAGCACGATCGCCAGCGGCACCATCCACCATGCCTGCGCGGGCCGGCGCATGCCGTAGCGAAACAACAGCTCTTCGACCACCGGCGCCCAGAGCACGGCGATCAGCACCGGCACGTGCTCGGCGTCCAGCCGATGCTCGGCGCCCAGCTTCTGCGCCACCATCAGCGACAAGGGGCCGAACAGCACCGCGTTGATGGCCCACAGCAGCGCGGCCCAGGCCAGCAGGCGGCCGAAAGACACCCCCGGCCGCCAGTCGCTCGTGAGGCTGCTGCCTGCCCGGCGGCCCGGCGAGCGGCGCAAGTCCGGATGCCGCAAGAAGCGCCAGAAGTCGGCCAGATCCTGTCGGAA
>CALGFL010000304.1 GCA_937881145.1 uncultured Bordetella sp. | reverse complement strand
GCAATCGGCTGATCTGCAAGTGCCGCGGTAATCGTGATCACGCTGCCCGACTTCTGTTTCAACATCTCCTTGACTACGAGTTGCGTGATGTTGAGGAACCCCAGCAGGTTGGTCGAGACCAAAGAGGTGAAGTCCTCTTGGGTGAAGTCTGTGAAGGGCTTGGTGAAGAAGATGCCGGCATTGTTCACCAGAACATCGATGGCGCCGAAGTGCTGGTTCTTGACGGCGAAGCGACCGCCTTCGGGCAGTCTTATGGTCGCGGTTCGTGGTTGCGTCTGCCACCTGGCGAGACGGCGAATGTGGCGGGCGGTCCGCAAGGCGCCACGGTCTATCTCAAGACCGGGCACTTGGGCCATGTCCGTCCATGAGCGACCCCATACGCAGCACCCGGATCGCGATTGTCGGCGGTGGATTGAGCGGCCTTTATGCCGCCTGGCTGCTCGAGCGCCGGGGGCTGCGCGACTACCTCCTGATCGAGGCGCGCGGCATGCTTGGCGGACGTATCCTTTCTGTTGACGCGCCAGAGTGTAGGCCCGCACCGACGGATGATCGTTTCGATCTGGGGCCGACGTGGTTCTGGCCTGATCATCAGCGGGCCCTGCATGAGCTGGTCGCGCATTTGGGTCTGCGACGCTTCGAGCAATACGAGACGGGAGACATGATGGTTGAGCCCGCGCCAGGCCGCCCGCCTGTGCGCATGCGGGGCTATGCCAGTTCGCCGGCTTCGTTCCGCCTGGTGGGTGGCATGGGCGCTTTGGTGGAGCGGTTGCGCCGCGAGCTGGATCCGGCGCGCATTGTGACCGGCCAGGCGGTGCGCCGGCTCGGCCTCGCGTCTTCTCACATCGCGTTGCACAGTGAGGAGGCCGATGGATGCGTGGCGACCTTGCACGCTGATCAGGTGTTGTTGGCTGTGCCGCCCCGCCTGGCGGAACAGGCTATCGCTTTTACGCCGACCCTGCCTCGGGCGCTCGCCGAGTCATGGCGGCAGACGGCAACCTGGATGGCGCCGCATGCCAAGTACCTTGCCCTCTATGAGGCGCCGTTCTGGCGGGAGCAGGGACTGTCCGGAGAGGGCCGCAGCGCCTGCGGCCCGATGGGGGAGATCCACGATGCCAGCATGCCCGGGGGCAGTGCGGCGCTATTTGGTTTCCTGGGCATGCCGGCCGCGACGCGCCGAGGCATGACTGACCAGGCGCTACGCTCGCTGTGCCGCGCACAGCTCGTGCGTCTCTTTGGACCGCGCGCCGCCACGCCCAAGGCGGAATTTTTCAAAGATTGGGCGCAGGATCCCTACACGGCCACGGCTGCCGATCAGCTCGCTCCGGATACGCATGCGGCAGCCCCGTGGTCGTGTGCCGCCGACGGGCCGTGGCGCGGCCGCCTGTCCGGCATCGCCAGCGAATGGTCACCGCATTTTCCCGGATATGTCGCGGGAGCCATCGAGGCAGCGAGTCTGGCCGTGCAGGCATTGCAGGGATAATATGGCTTTCGCGGCGATGCGCCGGGCACGCGCTTCGCGGCTTGCGGTGGTTTGCAGCGTCGATCTGCCGGGTTTTTTAAACCATGGTAAAAGGTCGAAAATTCGCGTCGAAAGAAAGCCCATGGATGAAATGAAGCAAATCTCCCTAAAAAATCACGCTCAACATATTCAGGGCGCAGACAGCTGCGCAGTGTGTCGTGACGGCGCGGAGTTGGGCTTCGATTTCAGCTATGCCTTTCAGCCCATCGTCGATATTCGCGCCCGCCGGGTGTTTGCCCATGAAGCGCTGATCCGCGGTGTCGGCGGAGAATCCGCGCTGTCGGTGCTCGAACGCGTGACGCCGGCCAATCGCTATCAATTCGACCAGGCCTGTCGGGTGCGCGCGATAAAAACCGCGTCGGGCGTGGGCGTGCAAAGCAGGCTCTCCATCAACTTTCTACCCAACGCCATCTATCGGCCTGAAGTGTGTATCAAGACCACGCTGCAGGCTGCCGAGACCTATGGCTTTCCCATTGAAAAAATAATTTTCGAAACGGTGGAAGGCGAACGTATCGACGACGGCAAATGGCTCGCCGAAGTCTTCCGTGAATACCAGCGCATCGGTTTCAGCACCGCCATAGACGATTTTGGCGCGGGCTATGCCGGGCTGAATCTGCTGGCCGACTTCCAGCCGGACCTTATCAAGTTGGACATGGGCCTGATACGGGACATCGACAAGCGTAAAACCAACCGTGTCATCGTCGCCGCCGTGGTCGGCATCTGCGCCGAACTCGGAATCCGCGTCATCGCCGAGGGCGTAGAGACGCGCGATGAGCTGCTCTGCCTGCAGGATATCGGTATAGAGCTCATACAGGGGTACCTGTTGTCGAAGCCGCTGTTCGAAGGCTCCATCGCCGATGCGAATCTTGTACTGCCCATGTAGGGCATGACCCGCGCCGGCTTGCCGGCAGCCCCCCGATATCTGCGCAACTGCCAGGTCGTTTCGACGGCATCGGCCCGGCCCACCAGATGGCCCGTTGCCCGGCGCCAGCCCGTCAGCCGCGTTCCCAGACCAGCAACAGATTGTTGGCTGGCAGGTTCAAAGTCTCGCGCAGACTCAGACCGACCGCAGCGGCCTGGTCGGCCACATCGGACAGGCGGCGCAGACCCCATGCGCGGTTGCGTGCGCGCAGATCGGCATCGAAGGCGAGATTGCTGGGTGCGGTCTGCACGCCGTCGACCAGATAGGGGCCATAGGTAATGAGCACACCTTGCGGCGTCAGGTGCCGCGCGGCGCCTCGCAGCAGCGCCTGCGTGCAGGCCCAGGGCGAGATGTGGATCATGTTGGCGCAGTAAATGGCGTCGAACTGCCGCGCAATATCGAACCATTCGGGGCTGAGCACATCCAGCCCGATAGGCGGCAGAACGCGGTCCTGCCCGGAACACCAGGCGGCAATGGAAGTGAGTGCGGCGGCGTCGTAGTCGCTGGGCTGCCATTGCCAGCCAGGCAGTCCGGCCGCGCATAGCGCGGCATGCTGGCCGGTGCCGCTGGCGATTTCCAGCAAGATGCCCTGGGCAGGCAGCAGACGCTGCAATTCGGTCAGGATGACCGGACCGTTGCGTTCGGCGGCGGGGCTGTGGCGGCGTTGATCTGTACTGGGCGGCATCGCGATGTTCCTGACAACAAGCGTGGATATAGGTCGTGACCTGTTCGGACGGCAAGGCCGGGCTGCCCGGAACCTGATGCGTCAGGCTGCCGGCCAGGGCTTTAGCGCCGGATTGAAGGTCAGGTGAGCGTGGGATAATTCTAGAAGTTATTTGAATTTTCGAACGTCTTCATCTTTCCTTTGCTGCGACATGAACCGCTCGGTCGACCGCTTTTTCCAGAAAGCAGAAAAATGGCGCGACGAGTTCGCGCGGCTCAGAGAGATTGTCTTGGGCAGCGGCCTGTCCGAAGAATTGAAGTGGGGGCAGCCCTGTTATCTGCATCAGGGCCGCAATGTCGTGCTGATCCACGGCTTCAAGGACTATTGCGCGCTGCTGTTCATGAAGGGCGCGCTCATGAAGGACCAGGCCGGCGCTCTCGTTCAGCAGACGGAAAACGTGCAATCGGCCCGGCAGCTCCGGTTCGCGGGTCTGCCCGAGATCGTCAACGCCGAAGCCCTGATCGCTTCATATGTCGCCGAAGCCGTCGAAGTCGAGAAGTCCGGCCGCAAAGTGCAGCGCAAGGAAACGGCGCAATTCGACGTGCCTGAAGAGTTGCTGCAGAGATTGGACGAAGATCCTGCGTTTAAGACCGCCTTCGAGGCGCTGACACCGGGCCGGCAGCGCGGCTACCTGCTGCACTTCGCCAGCGCGAAACAGGCCAGGACCCGATCGGCAAGGATAGAAAAGGCCGCCGACCGCATCCTCGCAGGCAAGGGCCTGGACGATTGACCAAGGCTCATTTGGCCGCGCCGACAAGCGCGAAGGCGTCGTACTTCGGATCTATCGGCGTGTGCGGCATGCGCGTGAGAGCCTCCTCGACGAGCGGCTCGCAGGCGCCGTAGTCCGAACCGATGCTGTCGGTATGCGCCTGCGGGAAATTCACCGCGAGCACCTTGCCTCCCCAGCGGTCCACGGTTGCCGTCATGCTGCACTTGCCGGCGCCGCCCACTTTCAACTGCAGCAGAATCAGGGTGAAGTCGATCGCCGCGTCCGCATTCGAGAAATTCCATTGCACGATCATGCGGTCGTCGGGGCCGCCGGTGTCGATTATTTTCATCGTCTTGTCGGGTATGCCGACCGACTGGATCAGATCGAGGATGTTGGCGCCGACAAGTTTGCCTTCCTGCTCATCCCGCGCCTGGTGCACTTTGTAGGCGGCACACGATGTGAGTAGCGCAAGCAGGACGGATGCGGCCGTCAAAGTCCGCAAGACGGCCCCCACGATGGAGCGCATAGACCGCATGTTGCGCGATTGAGCAATGTCAGACCTGCCAGGCATCTCGATCTCCCTGATATATCCGAGGTACTAAAAGGTACTCCCTCGAAATCGCGCAATGCCGTTTTCCTGAAATATGTGGAGAGGGTGATTGCATTCGCTAGCATTACTCATGCCTGCGGCACCATCGAGAGAGGGCTTGTTACCATTGGCGATGTCTCTGTTTGGCGCGAATTTCACCAGCGCAGGCAATGCGGTGCGATGATCGCGCCAACAGCGGCCGTGATGACGATCGCGAGCACGTACCAGACGCTCCAGAACGGCACCGCCATCTCCGAGCAATACAGCGAGTAGACGAGCAGGCCCTGCGCGCCGGCCAGCAGGCCCACGCCGGCGCCAGCCAGCACCAGGCGCGTCGGCGCGAGCTGCTTCATCGCGTGCATCATCGCGGCCAGAGGCGGGAGCGAGAGAAGCATGACGCCAGCGGTCGCCGTGCGCCACGTCGTGCCAAGCACCAGATCGAGCCGATAGCCCGCCGGCGTTGCCAGCAGGACGCCGCCCGCGGCGAGCGCCATTGCGGCGATGGGCAGCGCCGCCGCGAACCAGGCCGCCCTGAGCGGCGAACCGGGACGGCCGAGCCGCTGCGCAAGCTTCATGGCCGCGACGATGATCGCGAGCGGAAACGACAGACGCACCCAGAACATTGCCGTGAGGATCAGCTCGGGCATATCGCTGCGCACGCCATACAGCGCGACCAGCAGGAGCGTGCTGCCGGCCAGGCCGCGCATCAGCGCGCGATTGAGCAGCCTGGGGACAGCGTTGCGCTCGATGGGGGCAACGCCGCTCGCGAGTCGGTCGACCAGATCTCGCGTGTTCATGACCGGGGCGCGCGGTCTCCGAGCAGGTAGTCGATCGAGACCCGGCCGGGGCCCCACGCGGCGATGCCCAGTGCCATGGCCGCCCAGGTGACGTGGATGGGCCAGCCGCCGGGGATCGTCAGCTCGATGATGCACGTCATCAGCAGCAGGCCCGCGGCGGCGAAGCGCGTGCCCAGGCCGAGCACCAGCAGAACCGGGAACGAGACCTCGCCGCACGCGGACAGGAACGCGAACACCGCTGGCGCCGGAAACGGGTAGGGGCCGCCCGGCAGGTGCAGCTTGAATTCATCGGAGAAGAGATAGATGGCGGTGTCGTTCAGATGCAGGAAGCCTTGCCATTTGAGAATGCCGGACTTCCAGAACGGCACGGCCAGCGCGAGTCGCAGCGCGAGCTGCGCGAACGACGGCTGGGCGAGCCGTTCGATGAAGCGCCGCGCGCATCCGATCGCGCTCGCGACGCCGCCCGGAAAGAACAGCGTGGTGTCTTGTTGAGTGGACATGTCGATTACCCTCAGGGTTGGATGGCGGCGAAGACGCCGGCCGAAATCATCGCGGCGAGATTGACCGGCAGATCGAAGGCGCCTGACTCTTCGAAAGCGGTTTCGGCGGCGAGGCCCAGCGGCGCGCCTGCGATCAGCGCGCCCAGAAAGGCCGCCCCGCCCGGGGGCAGGCGCGAGACGGTCACCTCGTCGCCGGGCCGGGTGACCAGGGCGTCCTCGGCGTCGCTCGAGTGGAGCGGCGCAACGGGGCCGTCGGTCCGGTTCATGGCAAAGAGGGCGAAGGCCGGGTAGCGCGAACGCACGATGCGCGCGGCAGGATGCGCGGTGAAACGCACCTGGGCGAGAGAGTTCGGATCGATGTCTGCGAATGCCTCGGCTGCCAACGGCGCGGCATCCGCGGCGTGATAGGCATCGAGCCACGCACGCTCGATGCGCGCCGTATCCGCGAGCCAGGGCATGTCGCGGGCGTATTCGTAGCTTTCGATGAACAAAGGAAAATCGCGGCCGTAATCGAACAAGAGCGGCGAGGCGGGCGGCGTTGCGCGCACGTGAAAACGGGCCATCGCGCGAAAGAAATCGACGCCCGTGATGCGCTGCACGGCCGGATAGATCGCGGCCAGCGCGTCGATGAGGCTGACCGTGACGTTGTTGCGATAGACGTTGTAGCGCGCGGCGGCACCCTTGCCGTGCGCGGCTGCCACGTCCTCGGGGGCCGCCAGGCCGGGGTTCGTCAGACCCGGCGCGAAGTCGTCCGCGTAGCAGCTTGCATGACATTCAGGCTTCATGGCAGGCACGCTCCGTACGGGCTGCCGCGGATCCCCGCGGACGTTCGGCGGCATGAGCCGCCAATATCCGCCGGGCTGTATGCGCCTGCGCGCGCAGCTCGGGCCAGGCCGGCAGCTGGCTGTCCCACTCGATGAGCGTCGGCACCGGGCCGGCGCAGGCGATCACGTCGCGATAGAGCGTCCACACGGCATCGGCGACGGCCCGGTCATGGCTGTCGATCAAGAGCGGCGCATGGTCGTCGTCGCGCTGTTCGCTGTGGCCGGCCAGGTGGATCTCGCCCACGTAGTCGAGCGGAAAGTCTGCGAGATACGCCTGCGCCGAATGGCCGTGATTGACCGCCGACACGAACACATTGTTGACGTCCAGGAGCAGGCCGCAGCCCGCGCGCTGCGCGGCAGCGCGGATGAATTCGGTTTCACTCATCGTCGACGACGCGAATGCGACATAAGTGGACGGGTTTTCGAGCAGCATGGGACGGCCGATGGCTTCCTGCATCTGGTCGATGTGGTCGCAAACCTTGTTCAGCGTCGATTCGGTATAAGGCAGCGGCAGCAGGTCGTTGAAGAAGACGCCGCCGTGCGAGGACCACGCGAGATGCTCGGAGACGAAGGCCGGCTCGTAGCGCGCAACCAGTTCGCGAAAGCGCGCGAGGTGGCCGGCGTCGAGCCTGTCCGGTCCGCCGATCGACATGCACACACCATGCAGCGAAACCGGGTAGCGCTCGCGGACGGCGCTCAGCACGCGATGCGGCGCGCCGCCCGCGCCCATGTAGTTCTCGGCGTGCACTTCGAAGAAACCGTCGTAAAGATCCTCTTCAAGAATCGCCGCAAGATGCTCGTGCTTGAAGCTGGTGCCGACGAGTCCGATATTGGGCATCGCGCGGCCGGGACGGCCCTGCGCATGGGTTGTCGCCGATCGGTCGAAAGTATTCATGGCCGTCCCGTTTTGTCGCTGCAGCGATCAGGCCTTGATCGGCGTGAGCGAGCCGTGGCCGCCGCTCGGCACGACGATGCTCGTGCAGGTGCCGCCCTGCACGAACTTCCACGAATTGCCCTGGAAGTCGACAGCCGACGTGCCCTGGCAGGTCGTGCCGGGGCCGGCGGCGCAGTCGTTTTGCCCTTTCAGCGCGACGCCGTAGCACTTTTCCTTGTGGGCGGCGACGGCGGCGGTCACTTCCGCCTTCGTCAGCGGCGCGGCATGAGCGACCGAAGCGAGCAGGCTGGCGACGGCGCCGGCGAGGAGGGCGGAACTGACGTTGATCTTTGCGGACATGGGTGTTCTCCTTGGAATGGAAGGTATCCGGGGCGGATACATGGACTAGTTCGGGACGTGCGCGGCGCCGGTTACAGCAGGC
>CALGFL010000303.1 GCA_937881145.1 uncultured Bordetella sp. | reverse complement strand
ATCACCGAGCCGGCCAGACGCCTGCGGGCGCGGGCGCGCAGTTCGGCTGCTTGAATCTCGCTGGACACGGGGGGGCGTCGTGCTTCGCCTTTTCTGGCTACGGCGGAATCTCTGCGTGTGAATAAGCCCATTATGGCGCCCGATGTCTGTCGTTGCTGTCCGGCTTGCGGCCCGATATTCGGCCAACCGGTCAGGTCGATCGGCCCAGCGCCTGCATGACGGCGGACACGGTAAGAAAGGAGCCGAACACGAGAATTCTATCATTCTCACCTGCTCTTTCCCGCGCTGCGGCATAGGCTGCGGTCGGGTCCTGGCAGGCCTGCACGCCCGGCACTTCGCCACCGGCCGGCGTCGCCGGCAAGGCAGCCCGAACCCGCTCGGCCAGGGCCTCGCCGGACATCCCGCGCGGCCCCGGCAAGCCAGCGCAATACCAATGATCGATGCGGTTGCCCAGTTTGGCGACCACGCCGGCAAGGTCTTTGTCCGACAGCATGCCGAACACCGCGTAGGTATATGGGTGATAACCCATGTTGTCGAGGTTTTGCGCCAGCACGGCCGCCGCGTGCGGGTTGTGCGCCACATCGAGGATGACCGACGGCTGGCCGGGCAGGATCTGGAAGCGCCCCGGCAGCACGGCCTGGGCCAGGCCCAGACGCACCGCCTGCTGCGGCACCGCCAGCCGGTCGCGCACCGCCTCCAGCGCCGCCAGGGCGGCCGAGGCGTTGAGCAATTGGTTGGCGCCGCGCAGAGCGGGATAGGCCAGCGCGGAACGGCGCTGGTTGCGCCCGCCGTAGGCCCATTGCTGGCGGTCGCCGGAATAGTTGAAATCGCGGCCGAACAGCCACAGATCGGCGCCGATCTTTTCCGCGTAATCCAGCAAGGACTGCGGGGGCACCGGATCGCTGCAGATGGCCGGCCGGCCGGCGCGGTAGATATGGGCCTTCTCGAAACCGATGGCTTCCCGGGTATCGCCCAGGTACTCCATATGGTCCAGATCGACGCTGGTGATGATGGAACAGTCGGCATCGACGATGTTGACGGCGTCCAGGCGCCCGCCCAGGCCGACTTCGAGCACCACGGCATCCAGCCCGCTCTGCGCGAAAAGACGCAGCGCCGCCAGCGTGGTGTATTCGAAGTATGAGAGGCTGATCTCTGCGCGGGCCGTCTCGATCGCGTGGAACTGCTCGACCAGCGCCTCATCGGTCACCAACGTTCCGTTGATGCGGACCCGCTCGTTGAAATGGATGAGATGCGGCGAGGTGTACAGACCCACCTTGTAGCCGGCCGCGAGCAGGATGGCTTCCAGCATGGCGCAGGTGGAGCCCTTGCCGTTGGTGCCGCCCACGATGAACTTGACCGCATCCAGCCGGATATCCAGCCGCCTGGCCACGTCGCTCACCCGTTCCAACCCCAGATCTATTGGCTTGGCATGCAGAACTTCCAGGTAATGCAGCCAACCGGCCAAAGAGGCGCGAGCATCGGGGGGCGCAGCGAAAGGCATGAGCGAAATAGCAAGAAGAATGGGGGCCTTATTCTAGCAGTCAGGCGGATCGCGCCTGCTGTTCGAAAAACCGCGTCCCCCGGCTTTGCGCCAGGCTTGCCATTCCGGGAAAAATCGCCACCCGCCCTGGATTGCCTTGAGTTTTCAATAATTTATGTTTATTGACAATGTTGCCGGGGCATTTGATTCGATTTCTAAAGTTTACTTAGAGTCTGCCGTAAAGATTTCCGAGAAACCATATCAACAGCTGTGCTGCGCGTACCTATATATACAGGAGCGAAACATGGACATACTTTCGGTTGTGCCCCCCACCGCGACCCTACCTCTGCCGCAGGTGGCAGCCACCATAGCCGCGGCAGCCCAGCCCATTGCGCCCACCACGGACGCCTCCAACGGGCGCGGCACGGACAGCTCCACATCGCAGCAGCAGCATGGCGGCTCTGGGGCGTCGGTCGACAAGGCTCTACAATCGGTCAATGATCAACTGCAAAGCTGGGACACCCAGATGCAATTCACCATTGACCCGGATACCCACCAGGTCGTGGTCGATATCATCGACCCGCAAACCGGCAAGACGGTCAGCACCATTCCTTCCGAAACCGTGCTGCGCATTGCCAAGATGATTGCGAAATTCCAGGGCAATGCCGTAAAGACCGAGGCCTGACCGGGAAAACGACAGCTTCTCTTCCGAGAACAAACGCATCTTATCCCCGTTGCCCCGCCGATCAGACGCAATGCGTATTGATCAAAATTAACGCCGTACCGCCTGCCGAGGCAGAAGGAGCATTTCCATGACCACCAGCGCTATTTCCAACACTGCCAACGCAGGTTTGATCACCTCGCTGGGTGTCGGCTCCAGCCTGGATCTCGCGGGCCTTCTGAGTCAGCTCCAAGCGGCCGAACTGGCGCCGACCACGGTTCTGGCGAACCAAATCAACAGCGCCCAGACCAAGATTTCCGCTTACGCCACGCTGCAGAGCGCAATCCAGGCCGTTCAAAGCGCCGCCGCGACCCTGGGCAAGGCCAGTACGTTCGACTCCGTGAAATCCTCCGTCACGGGCAGCGACATCACCGCCACGGCCGCCACGGGCGCCATCGCCGGTTCCTACAAGGTCGTGGTCACCGCGCTGGCACAAGCCGATCAGCTTCAATCGTCCGCCGCCATTCCCACCGCGACGGCCGGCAGCCAGAGCTTCGGCAGCGGCGGATCCATCACCATCACGCTGGCCAACGGCTCCAGCAATACCATCGATCTCACCGGCAACAGCGACACCAGTCTGCAAGGCGTGATCAACGCCATCAACAACGACAGTTCGGCCGGAGTGAACGCCACCGCGGTCAACAATGGCAGCGGCGGCGAATACCTGATGCTTACCGGCTCGCAGACCGGTTCGACCAATGCCATTTCGAGCATCAGCGTCAGCGGCAACAGCACGCTGGCCAGCGCCCTCACCTACACCGCGGGGGCCTCCAGCGGCAATACCCTGACCCTGTCGCAGTCGGCTCAAAACGCCGCCGCCACGATCAACGGCATCGCCGTCACCAGCAGCAGCAATACCATCGCGAGCGCCATCAACGACGTCACGCTCACGCTCAACAGCGTCACGGCTTCCGGCGGCAGCAACACCCTCAACCTCACCGCCGACGCCAGCGTTCCCGAAAATGCGGTGCAGGCGTTCGTCACGGCCTACAACACGCTGCAGAGCACCATCGGCAGCCTGACTGCGTTCAACACCGCCAACAGCACGTCCAGCCCGCTCACCGGCGACAACACCACGCATAGTGCGCAGACTGCGATCGCAGCAGCACTGCGGGTCTATATCGGCACCGGCACGCTGCAGTCGCTGGCCGACTTGGGCATCACCACGGACGCCCAGACCGGCAAGCTCAATCTGGACACCACCAAGCTGGACACCGCGATCACCACGGACCCGACCGACGTTTCGGCCATGTTCACCGGCACCAGCGGGCTGGCTGCCCAGATGCAGAGCGCGACCAACACCATTCTGGGCAATTCCGCGTCCGGCGTCACGGGCACGCTCTCTTATGCCACGAGCGGATTGCAGCAGACCATCACCGCGCTGCAAAACCAGTACAACACTCTGCTGAGCACGGTCACGGGCGACATGAACCGGTATCGCACCGAGTTCACCAACCTGGACACCATGATCGCGACGATGAACAGCACCAGCACCTACCTGACCCAGCAATTCGCCGCGATGAACAAATCGTCGGGATAACCGCTTCACGCTTCTCTTATGGCTTACGCAGAAAGACGAAACTCCTATACGGCGCGCTCTACCCGGTCCTACGCCGACGTGGGTCTGGAAACCGCAGTGTTGAATGCGTCGCCCACGCGGCTGGTCACGTTGCTTTTCACCGGTGCGCGAGCGGCAATAGCCAAGGCCAAAATCCACATGGAGGCCGGCCAGATACCCGAGCGCGGCAAGGCGATCAGCCATGCAACGCGCATCGTGGACGAAGGCCTCAAGCAAAGCCTGAACCTATCGGCCGGCGGCGAAGTCGCCGAGAATCTGTCTCGGCTATACAACTACATTATTCGGAGTCTCTATCTGGCCAATTACAAGGCCGATATCGAGCAACTCAATGTAGCCGATCGCTTGTTGGCCGAATTGCAGACTGCGTGGCAGCAGGCAGCGGACCCTCAACCGCAAGCCATCGACGAATCGCAATCCGACCAAGCGCAACCCTGATCTTTTCCGCCTGATCCCCGAGGCCCTCATGACGTCAACGCCGGCCCCCGTGCTGGACATCTACAAGAGCATCGCGCACATCACCGGCGCCATGCTCACTGCCGCGCAGGCGGATGACTGGGGCAAAGTCGTGGATTATGGCAAGGAATACTGCCAGTCCGTCGAACGCCTTCGCAGCCTCGAGTCAGGCGAAGCGCAGCTCGACAGCGCGGCGCGCGGCGTCAAATACGACCTCTTGGTGCAGATCCTGGACAATGACGCCGCCGTCCGCGATCTGGCCATGCCGCAATTGAAAAACCTGAGCCAGATGCTGGGCCGCATGCGCCGCCAGCAGTCGCTGATGCTTGCCTACCAGGGCCGGACGCCTAGCCTATGAGCGTGGTTGGGCCGCCAGCCCTGAGCAGCATCCTGGTACAAAGGCTGGACGCCGTGCTGGGCACCAGCATGTCGGCCTATGCCAACCTGCTCAACGGCGCCCGTCCCGACGCCGTCGCGCCGACGGCCGACCCCGAGAAAAACCCGCAGCTGGACGAAAACGGCCAGCCCCTGCTCGCCGATACCGAAGGCGATGCAGCGCAGCAGATCGTCAACGCCAAGACCGCCACCGCGTTGTCGCTCGCCGCCCGGGGGTTGATCACCAGCACCGACCTTACTCCTTCCGCCCCGACCACACTGGGCGCAACCGCCCGCACCATCCTGGCCCTGCTCGCGCAATCGCCCGACCAAGCGCCTCCCAGCCAGGGCAAGGCGCCGCTCTGGACGGCGCTGAACAGTAACCAGGACGAAACGCGTGCCCCCACTACCGGCGCACGGTCCGGCCAGACTCCCGGCATGCCCACGCCGATAGGCCAGCAAACGAATGCGGCCGTGGAACAGGCGGGCCAGCAATCCGGGGACACGCAAGGGCAGCAAGGACAACAGCCCCAGACGGCGGCTTCCTCGAATACCGCCTCGGCCTCGACCGCGGCCCGTCCCGGCCAGCAGACATCGGCTGCGCTGGCGACCCGGCAAGCCGCCGGCACGCAGCCGGCGACAGCCAGTACGACCCAGGCCGCGCAACTCACGCAGGCGCTGCGCGCCGCCGTGCAGGAAACCGGGTTGTTCTACGAATCGCACCTGACGCAGATGGCGTTCGGCCAGCGCACCGCCCAAGATCTCGCCAAGGAACCGCAGGCCCAGCTGAATCAAAACGACGTCATCACCCGCGACACGCCCGTGCCCACGCCGGCCAACGCTCAGGCGATGCCGGCTGCGGCACAAAGCAATACCTGGGGCGGCACGGCTCCAACTGCCCAGAACACGCAGAACGCGCCGCTTGCCCAGCAAAATGCTGGCGACAGCGGCAGCTCCACCAGCCTGAGTCTTTCCAGTTCGCTGACGAGCGGCGGCAACCCCCTGGCCGGCATTCATCCCGAAGCCGCTTCGCTGGTCCACCAGCAGCTCGATGTGCTGGCCAACCAGTCATTGGTCTGGCAAGGCCAGGCCTGGCCCGGCGCCCATATGGAATGGGAGATCGCGCGCGATCGCACCCAGGGCGGCGAGCTCATGGACAACGACCACTGGGCCACTCGCCTGCAGATCGAACTGCCGCGCCTGGGCCTGGTCCAGGCGCGCCTGACGCTTGCGGGCAATCAGGTGGTGATGAGCCTGGTCGCGCCCAGCAGTGCCGGCGAGCTGAGCCAGAACGGCAATGCGCTGCGGCAGCAGTTCGTCT
>CALGFL010000302.1 GCA_937881145.1 uncultured Bordetella sp. | reverse complement strand
CTCTCGAATGGTTCGACCTCGGCGGACGCCGCATAGCTCGGCGCGGCAGGACGCTCGATCCGGCACCGCCGCCGCGCAAAGGTTTCGCCCGTTTCATCGACGGCGCCCGGACGCTCAACACCGATACGGTGGTGCTCACCGACCAGCCCGGCAAACACCGTGGCTTCGTTCGCGCCAGCACGCTGTACGATCCGGCTGCGGATCCGGCCTATGCGCTCAATCGGGCGGGCAAGACTTACTTTGGCAATACGACGCTGGCCGGCCGCAAGTTCGTCTTCGACTATCGCCCCATTTATGACGCCCAGGAGCAGGTCATCGGCATCTTCGCGGTGGGACTGGACATCAGCAAGTTCCGCATTCTGACCCTTTCCGAATCGGTCGGGCTGGCCGCCTTCGTGTTGGCGCTGACGCTGCAGGTCGGGCTGAATGTCCTGGTCGCGCTGTCCAGGAGCGGGCTCGCCGAATTGACCTGGATGGACACATGGCCCAGTCTGGCGTTGGCTTGCCTGTTCGGTCTGGGCGTCTATGGCATCGTCCGCCGCAAGGTCGGCAGGCAGCTGCAGATTGCGCAGGACGCGGCGCGGCGCCTGGCCGGCGGCGACCTTTCCATGCAGATCCCGGTCAAGCGCGGCGACGAAATCGGCCAGTTGTTCGATGCCCTGAACGGCATCAATACAGGTCTGGCCAATCTGGTCAACAACGTGCGCGTATCGGCCGACAGCCTGAGCGTGGCCTCCCGTCAGATCGCAGTGGGCAACGCCGACTTGTCGTCCCGTACCGAGAGCCAGGCCAGTTCCCTGGAGCAGACAGCCGCTGTCATGGACGAACTCACCTCCGCGGTGCACAGCAACGCCGAGAACGCGAAGCAGGCCAACCAGCACGTGGGAGCCACCTTCGAGCTGGCCAGCCGGGGTTCGGACTTGATGGAGCAGGCGGTGGCCACCATGCACGGCATCCGTTCTTCTTCAAACAAAGTGACCGAGATCGTCGGCACCATCGAAGGCATCGCCTTTCAGACCAATATTCTGGCGTTGAATGCAGCGGTCGAATCGGCTCGCGCCGGCGAGCAGGGCAAGGGCTTCGCGGTCGTGGCGGGCGAGGTGCGCGCGCTCGCCCAGCGCAGCGCCGAAGCCGCCAGGCAGATCAAGGGCCTTATCGAGGACGCGGTAGGCAAGGTCAACGACGGCGGGCAATTGATCGACCAGGCCGGGCAGACCATGTCCCGGATCGTGACCTCGGTGCAGGAAGTCACGCAGTTGATGTCCGACATCCATCGCGCCGGCGCGGAGCAAAGCACCGGAATCGAAGAAGTCAACCGCGCGGTTTCGCAGATGGACGAGATGACCCAGCAGAATGCGGCCCTGGTGGAGCAGGCCGCCGCGGCTGCGGCCAGCATGCAGGAACAAACCCAGTCGCTGGAGCGCTCGGTGCACGTGTTCAAGCTGGCCATGTGACGAGCCGGGCTCGCGCAAGGCTCGGGAATTTGCTTTAGATCAAACAGGCAGGATAGACCGTACCCTAGAATTTTCGACGTATCGCGACTCGACGCGCATCGCTTTCCCGCGACTGGAGCCAGAATGAGCCACTTTATCGACAGACTGCGGTACTTCACGACGACCCGCCCGCGTTTCTCGCAAGGCCACGGTGCCGTCACCGACGAAGACCGCAAGTGGGAAGACGCCTACCGCAAGCGCTGGCAGCACGACAAGATCGTGCGCTCCACCCACGGCGTGAACTGCACCGGCTCGTGCTCGTGGAAGATCTATGTCAAGGGCGGCATCGTCACCTGGGAAACGCAGCAGACCGACTACCCGCGCACGCGTCCCGACATGCCGAACCACGAGCCGCGCGGCTGCGCCCGCGGGGCGTCGTATTCCTGGTACCTCTATAGCGCCAATCGTCTCAAGTATCCGCTGGTGCGCAGCGCGCTCGTCAAATTGTGGCGCGAGCACCGCCGCGCGCTCGAGCCGGTCGACGCCTGGCGCGCCATCGTCCAGGACGAGGCCGCGCGGCGCGGCTATCAGAGCCGGCGCGGGCTGGGGGGCTTCGTGCGCTCGACCTGGGCCGAGGTCGAGGAGATGATCGCCGCGGCGAACATCTACACAATCAAGCATCACGGCCCCGATCGAGTTGTCGGCTTCTCGCCCATCCCGGCCATGTCGATGGTGTCTTACGCGGCCGGTTCGCGCTATCTGTCGCTCATCGGCGGCGTAAATCTGAGCTTCTACGACTGGTATTGCGATTTGCCGCCGGCCTCGCCGCAGACCTGGGGGGAGCAGACCGACGTGCCCGAATCGGCCGATTGGTACAACTCCACCTTCCTGATGCTGTGGGGCTCGAACGTGCCGCAGACGCGCACGCCGGACGCGCATTTCATGGCCGAGGTGCGCTACAAGGGCGCCAAGATCGTGTCGGTGTTTCCCGACTACGCCGAAGGCGCCAAATTCGGCGACATCTGGCTGCACCCCAAGCAAGGCACCGACGCCGCGCTTGCGCTGGCGATGGGGCACGTGATCCTCAAGGAATATCACCTCGCCGGCAAGAGCGATTACTTTGCCGACTACTGCCGGCGCTTTACCGACATGCCCTGCCTGGTTCGCCTGGTGCGGCATGGCGAGGGCTTCGTACCAGACAGATTGCTGCGAGCGTCCGATTTCCCGGACGATCTCGGGCAGGCCAACAATCCGGACTGGAAGACCGTCATCATCGACGCGGCGGACAACGCACCCGTCGCCCCGGTCGGCTCCATCGGCTTTCGCTGGGGGCAGAAAGAGGGCGCCGACAAAGGCAAATGGAACCTGCAAGAAGAGGCGTCCGACGGCACGGCCATCACTCCCCGGCTCTCGCTGGTCGATGCGCACGATGAGGCCGTCGAGGTGCTGTTCCCGTATTTCGGCAACCAGCCGCATCCGCACTTCAACCATACCGGACACACTTCGACGCTGTCGCGCCGCATCGGCGCGCGCCGTCTGGCCACCCGCGACGGCGACATGCTGGTTGCCACTGTCTACGATCTGTTTGTCGCCAACTACGGCCTGGACCAGGGATTGGGCGGCAAGGACATCGCCCGCAGCTACGACGACGACACGCCGTACACGCCCGCCTGGCAAGAGGCCATTACCGGCGTCAAGAGAGCCGATGTGATCGCCGTGGCGCGGCAGTTCGCCGAGAACGCGCACAAGACGCAGGGCAAGTCGATGGTCATTATCGGCGCCGGAATCAACCACTGGTTCCATATGGACATGTCCTACCGCGCGATCATCAATATGCTGGTCATGTGCGGCTGCATTGGCAAGTCGGGCGGCGGCTGGTCGCATTACGTCGGGCAGGAAAAGCTGCGCCCGCAGACCGGCTGGACCGCGCTGGCCTTCGCGCGCGACTGGGGCCGCTCGCCGCGGCAGATGAACGCGACTTCGTTCTTTTACGCGCACACCGACCAGTGGCGCTACGACACGATGGACCCGGGCTCGCTTCTGTCGCCCTTGGCCGACAAGACGCAGTTCCACGGCCAGATCATCGATTACAACGTGCGCGCCGAACGCATGGGCTGGCTGCCGTCGGCACCGCAGCTGGACCGTAATCCGCTGGAAGTGGGCCGCGCGCTCGGCCAGGCGAGCGCTGCGGAAACGGTGGTGGCGCGGTTCAAGTCCGGCACGCTCAAGATGGCGTGCGAAGACCCGGATCATCCGGACAACTTCCCGCGCAACATGTTCGTGTGGCGCTCGAATCTGCTGGGTTCGTCGGGCAAGGGACATGAGTATTTCCTCAAGCACCTGCTTGGCACCACGCACGGCGTGCAGGGCGAAGAGGTCGGCGTAAACGGCGGTCCCAAGCCCGACGAAGTGACCTGGCACGAGGAGGCGCCGCGCGGCAAGCTGGACCTGCTCGTCACGCTCGATTTCCGCATGTCCACCACCTGCATGTATTCCGACATCGTCCTGCCGACCGCGAGCTGGTACGAGAAGGACGACATGAACACGTCCGACATGCATCCCTTCATCCATCCCCTGTCCGCGGCGGTCGATCCCGTCTGGCAGTCCAAGAGCGATTGGGAAATCTTCAAAGGCATCGCCAAGCGCTTTTCGGAGCTGTGCGAGCAAGGGCATCTGGGCGTCGAGCGCGACGTGGTGCTCTCGCCCATCGAGCACGATACGCCCAGGGAACTGGCGCAGCCCTTCGAGGTGCGCGACTGGAAGCGCGGCGAATGCGAGCCGGTACCGGGCAAGACTATGCCCGCCGTCGTCGCGATCGAGCGCGACTACCCGGCCACCTACAGCCGATTCACCTCGCTGGGCCCCTTGATGGACGAGTTGGGCAACGGCGGCAAGGGCATCGCCTGGGATACGCGCGAGGAAGTGGCGCTGCTGGGCGAGCTGAACTATCGCGTGCCCGCGGGGGAGGGCGCCCAGGGCAGGCCACGCATCGACACCGCGATCGACGCGGCTGAAACCATCCTGTCGCTGGCACCGGAAACCAATGGCGCCGTCGCGGTCAAGGCATGGAAGGCGCTGTCGGCGCTGACGGGAATCGACCATACGCATCTGGCGCGCGCGCGCGCGGACGAGAAGATCCGCTTCCGCGACATTCAGGCGCAGCCGCGCAAGATCATTTCGTCGCCGACCTGGAGCGGCATCGAATCGGAACACGTGTCCTACAACGCAGGCTATACCAATGTGCACGAGCTGATTCCGTGGCGCACCCTGAGCGGCCGCCAGCAGCTTTACCAGGATCATGCCTGGATGCGGGCCTTCGGCGAATCGCTGTGCGTCTACAAACCGCCGATCGACACGGCAAGCTACGCGCACATGCTCGGTCAGCGTTCGAACGGCAATCCCGAGATCGCGCTGAACTTTCTCACGCCGCATCAAAAATGGGGCATACACAGCACCTATACCGACAATCTGCTGATGCTGACGCTGTCGCGCGGCGGCCCCATCGTGTGGATATCCGAAAAAGACGCGGCTCAGATCGGCGTGGTCGACAACGACTGGATCGAGTGCTTCAACTCGAACGGCGCCTTGTGCGCGCGGGCGGTGGTCAGCCAGCGCATTCCGCGCGGCATGGTGATGATGTACCACGCGCAGGAAAAGATCGTGAACACGCCAGGCTCGGAAATCACCGGCACGCGCGGCGGCATCCACAATTCCGTCACGCGCGTGGTGCTCAATCCCACTCACATGATCGGTGCCTATGCGCAGCTGGCCTACGGCTTCAACTACTACGGCACTGTCGGATCGAACCGGGACGAGTTCCTGGTGGTGCGCAAGATGAAGCGCGTGGATTGGCTCGACGACGAGCCAGCCTCGGCCTCGGCCAGCCCCGAGTCCGCATACGAAGCCCGTCAAGGAGAAGCCTCATGAAAGTGCGCGCTCAGATTGCGATGGTCCTGAATCTGGACAAGTGCATCGGCTGCCATACCTGTTCGGTCACCTGCAAGAACGTCTGGACCAGCCGCGAAGGCATGGAATACGCCTGGTTCAACAACGTCGAGACCAAGCCCGGCATCGGCTATCCCAAGGATTGGGAAAACCAGAAGCGCTGGCGCGGCGGCTGGACCCGCAAGGCCGACGGCAAGATAGAGCCGATGCAGGGCGGCAAGTGGCGCCTGCTCGCCAAGATATTCGCCAATCCGAACCTGCCCCAGATCGACGACTACTACGAGCCGTTCACCTTCGACTACGCCCATTTGCACAACGCGGGCGACGCGCGCGCGATGCCGGTGGCACGGCCCCGTTCGCTCATCAGCGGCGAGCGGCTCGAAAAGATCGAGTGGGGGCCGAACTGGGAGGAGATCCTGGGCGGTGAGTTCGAGAAGCGCTCGAAGGACTACAACTTCGAGAACGTGCAGAAGGACATCTACGGCGAGTTCGAAAACACCTTCATGATGTACCTGCCGCGCCTGTGCGAGCACTGCCTGAACCCGGCGT
>CALGFL010000301.1 GCA_937881145.1 uncultured Bordetella sp. | reverse complement strand
GATCACGGCGTGGCGCGTCCACCAGTGGGCGAACATGGCGCTCTCGCGGTTCAGCGTATTCACCAAGGCCGCCACTTCGGGGGCGTCCAGGTTGGCCGCCGCGTCGGCGCGGAACTCGGCCACGACGCGGCGGGCGCGCTGTTCCCAATCCACCACCAGCCGGCGCGCCGCCGGATCGAGAAAGATGTAGCGCAGCAGATTGGGCCTGGCGTCGCGCGCCGGCCAATCGTCGAACAGCTCGCGCATGGCTTCGTTAAAGGCCAGCACGTTCCAGGCGTGGTCCAGCACATAGGCCGGTGCGCGGATCGCGTCCACGCAGGCGCGCAGTTGCCCCGCCGCGCTTTCGGCCGCTTCGCGCGGATGCTGCGGGTCGGCGCATTCGGCCAGCTCGAAAAGATAGGCCCGTTCGGCCCTGCCCAGGTGCAGCACGCTGGCGATGCGCGCCCATACCGCCGGCGACACCGACACGTCGCGCCCCTGCTCGATCCAGGTGTACCAGGTGACGCTGATGCCCGAGAGCTGCGCGACTTCCTCGCGCCGCAGGCCGGGCGTGCGCCGGCGCGAGCCTTCGGGCAGGCTCGCCATCTGCGGCGTGATGCGGGCGCGGGCGTTGCGCACGAATTCGCCCAGCGCCTGGCGGCGCATGGTCGAACCTTCTCGGCCTGCGTCGTGGGATTCAAAAGCGGTATTCACGGAGTAAGTCGCGGACCTTTACGCTGGAAGCGCCTATCTTAGCGTCCGCCCTCTGCCGCTTCCCGTCGTCGCGCCCGCGCGCGGCTACGCTACCAGTTCCATACTGTGCCGTCGTGCTGCAGGCGATTCACCGGCAGATAGGCGCGCTTGTACGGATACCTGGCGGCCAGTTTCTCGTCGATTTCGACGCCATGCCCAGGCACGTCGCCCGGATACAGCATGCCGTCCTTGAAGGTGTAGGCGTGCGGAAAGACGGCGTCGGTCTCTTCGGTATGCGGCATGTATTCCTGGATGCCGAAATTGGGCACCCACAGGTCGAAATGCAGCGCCGCGCCCATGCAGACCGGCGACAGGTCGGTGGCGCCGTGGCAGCCGGTGCGCACCTGGTAGAGCGCGGCCAGATCGGCGATGCGGCGCAGGTGGGTGATGCCGCCGGCGTGCACCACGGTGGTCCGCAGGTAATCGACGAGCTGGTTCTGCACCAGATCCTTGCAGTCCCAGATGGAGTTGAATACTTCGCCCACGGCTACCGGCGTGGTGGTGTGCTGACGGATCAGCCGGAAGGCTTCCTGGTTCTCGGCCGGCGTCGGGTCCTCGATCCAGAACAGCTTACAGGGTTCGAGCGATTTGCCCAGCCGGCCCGCCTCGATGGGAGTCAGGCGGTGATGCACGTCGTGCAGCAGATGATGCTCGAAGCCCAGCTTCTCGCGGATACGCTCGAACCGATTGGGCGTATGGAGCAGGTATTTTTCGGTGGCCCAATCGTGCTCGGCGGGAAGCTCGCTGTCGGCCGGCTCGTAGAACCGGCTGCCGGAGGCATCCACACCGTAGACTTTGTCCAGCCCAGGCACGCCGCCTTGCGCGCGGATGGCGCGGTAGCCCATGTCGGCGTAGCGCAGCACTTCGTCCACGGTGTGCTCGATGTCCGTGCCGTTGGCGTGGCCGTAGACCATCACGCCCGTGCGGCTCTTGCCTCCCAGCAGCTGGTATAGCGGCATATCCGCGGCCTTGGCTTTCAAGTCCCACAGCGCGGTATCCACAGCGGCGATGGCCGTCATGGTCACCGGGCCGCGCCGCCAATAGGCGCCCTTGTAAAGGTACTGCCAGATATCTTCGATCTGATGCGCGTCGCGGCCGATCAGGCAGGGAAGCACGTGTTCGGTCAGATAGGCCGCCACGGCCAGCTCGCGGCCGTTCAGGGTGGCGTCGCCCAGACCGGTCAACCCCTGGTCGGTCTCGATCTTCAAGGTCACCAGGTTGCGGCCGGGCGAGCAGACGATCACGCGTGCGTTCGTTATTTTCATTTCCACCTCCGGATTGACCGCGACTAGCCTTCCCAGCCCAGGTGGCTGAGGAAGTCGCGAGTGCGGCTGACCTGAGGGGCGTCGAATATCCGGGTCGGCGGCCCCTGCTCCAGGATGGCGCCGTTCTCGAACACCACCACCCAGTTGGCCACGCGCCGCGCAAAGCTCATTTCGTGAGTCACGACGATCATTGTCATGCCCTCTTGCGCCAGCTTTTTCATGACGTTGAGCACTTCGCCCACGGTTTCCGGATCCAGCGCGGAAGTGGGCTCGTCGAACAGCATCACCTCGGGCTCCATCGCCAGCGCCCGTGCAATGGCCACGCGCTGCTGCTGGCCGCCGGACAGGTTGACGGGGAAATTGCCCGCCTTGGAGGCCAGTCCCACTTTTTCGAGCAAGGCCATGGCGCGCGCGCGGGCCGCCGCGGGGTCCATGCCCAGCACCGTGATCGGCCCCATGGCCACATTGTCCAACGCCGATTTATGCGGAAACAGCTCGAAGCTCTGGAACACCATGCCCATGCGCTGCCGCACGCGGCGCACCTCGGGCTCGCTGTCGGGCACCGCCACGCCATCGAGAAGAACACGTCCGCCGTTCAGCTTTTCCAGTGCATTGGTACAGCGCAAGAGCGTCGACTTGCCCGAGCCGCTTGGCCCGATCAGGCACATCACCTCGCCCTTGTTGACTTGCAGGGACACGCCGTTGAGCGCGACGAAATCGCCGTAATTCTTGCGCACGTTCTCGTAGACCAGCACGGGGGGAAGTTGTGCGCCCTTGCGCGCGGACGCATTCGCCTGCGCCGTCCTGTCCTGGCTCATGTCGTTCATTCCTTGACTCCGTACTTGCGATAGATCCAGTCGACCAGCTTGGCCTGGGGATAGCCCATCAGCCAGTAGATCGCCGCCATCGCGGTCAACATCTCCAGCACGCGGTAGGAGTGCGAGCTGATCTGCATCGAAACGAAGGACAGCTCGCTCACCGAGATCACCGACACCAGCGAGGTGTCCTTGAACAGCGAGACCCAGGTGCTGGCCAGCACCGGCAGAACGCGCCGCGAGGCCTGCGGAACGACCACTTTGAGCATGGCCTGGCGCCGCGACATGCCCATGGCCAGGGCCGCTTCCATCTGGCCTTTGCGGATGGAATTGATGCCGGCGCGGAAAGTCTCGGCGTTGTAGGACGACACGTTCAGCACCAGGGCCGCCAAGGCCGTGGTCAACGGCGAAAGCTGCACGTCCAGCAATATGGGCATGACGTAGAAAGCCCAATAGATCACCAGGATGATGGGCAGATTGCGGAAGAACTCCACGACGGCGGCGGCGGCCTTGCTGGCGATGCGGCTGGACGACAGCCGCATGAGCGCCAGCGCGATGCCGCCGGGTACCGCCAGCGCCATGGTCGCCACCGTCAGCATGACGGTCATGCCCGCGCCCTGCAGCAGCGCGTAGCGCGACTCCCAGACGATGCTCCAGTGCAGATTCATGAGCGCCCCAGGTGTGCGTAGCGTTGATACAAGCGCTCCATGCCGCGCGTGACCGGGAACAGAATCGCGAAGTAGATGACGACGACCGCGGTATAGACCGAAACAGGCTGATAGCTCTGCCCGGAGATGGTATCGGCCCTGTGCATCAACTCGGGCACGGCGATGACGGTGGCGATGGCCGTGTCCTTGATGATCAGGGTAAGCAGCGAACCTATGGCCGGCAACATGCGGACGACGGCCTGCGGCAGGATGATTTTGCGCAGCGCCTGGGCGCGCGACATGCCCAATGCCAGCCCGGCCCGCATCTGGCCCTGCCGCACCGATTCGATGCCGGCACGCGTCACCTCGGCGGCATAGGCCGCGATGTGCAGCGTCAGCGCCACAAGCGCCGCCCAGAAAGGCGGAAAGGTCACTCCGGTGGTGACGGGCAGGGCGAAGTAGATCCACACCAGCACCACCAGCACCGGAATGGCCCGCATGCTGTCGATATAGA
>CALGFL010000300.1 GCA_937881145.1 uncultured Bordetella sp. | reverse complement strand
GCGACGAGTTGTGCTTGTTGCGCTCAACCGATTGACGGGCGCGCTTACGGGCTTGGGCAGTATTGGCCATGGTGTATTCGGTAATTTATAGAATTCGGCAAAGTCCAACATTTTAGCGGGCTTTCCCTTATGGCGCAAGGGTTTGCCGCGCAGCCGGGCTAGGCGGCGGGGTCTTGCGGGGCGCGGGGCCTGTAGCGGCGGCCCGCAGGGCTCCTGGCATGCGCCTGGGCCAGGTCGACCGAGGTGTACCAGGGGGTGATCCGGCGTATCTGGATGGGCATGTCGGTTTGCAGGGCGCGCAGCGTGGCGTC
The DNA here is from genome assembly GCA_937881145.1 of uncultured Bordetella sp. Classification (GTDB taxonomy): domain Bacteria; phylum Pseudomonadota; class Gammaproteobacteria; order Burkholderiales; family Burkholderiaceae_B; genus Bordetella. Next base: position 3,085 of record CALGFL010000300.1, on the reverse strand, counting down.
GCTGTCGTCGAGCGTGTAGCGGCCATTGGCCAGCAGGCCTCCGGCGGCCGCCGAGATGCGCAGCGGACCCTCGCGATAAGGGCGCAGGGCATCGATCACCTCGAGCAGAGGCCGGTCGTGAACGTCGATCCAGCCGGTTTCCCAGGCGGTATCGGCCAGCAGGTCGGGCCGCGGGTCGCCGATGAGAACGTTGTCGAAGCGGGTGCCGGTGCCGGCGGCAAGCGTGGCTCGCACGCCCGCCAGGGTTGTGATCTCGACCTCGCTGTGCGGGGCGACGACCAGGGTGCGACGCATTTGCTGGCGGACCATGACGTGCGAGCCGCGGGGGCGGATGACGCCTTCGCTCGTGCGGATCAGGAAGGGGCGTGCCGCATCGGGCACCGCCGTGAGCGATACGGCGCCTTCGCGCAGATGCAGGATGCGTTCTTTGGCGGTAAAGGACAGATCGACGCGGGTGCGGGCGTTGAGCAGCAGTTGGCTGCCGTCGGGGAGGCGATGCCGGCGACGCTCGCCCGTAGGCGTGACCAGATCGTTGGACAGACCGGCCAGCGGGTAATAGGCGTTGGTGATCGCGACGCCGGCTGCCACGCCGCCCAGCGCGAGCAGGCCGCCCAGGACGTGGCGCCGGTCGAGCCGGGGCTCGCCGCCGCGGGGGGGCAGCCCTGTGCGACCGAAACGCAATAGCATCAGCCAGTTCACGATTTGATCGGAAAAAAGTTGCTGAGAGAAATTCATCGTTACATCCCTCGAACACTAACCCGGTGTACGGCCATGTGACGGATGTTGACGTGCCGGGGATTGTGAATTCCTGAAAATTCGAGGGAAAATTTTTCTTGATTTATGAAATGCTGCGATTTGGGATTTCTGGATTCCACAGCGAATTTTTGAATTAACGGCGCAGATCGCGGAATTTAAATAAATCGACTTTTAAATTTAAAGTAAAAATATGTGTTTTTCAACAATATTTGTCACTTATCGGACTAAGTGTAACTCGCCTGGCACGAAAGCAAGGAAGAGGCGGATGCGCCCGGGCCCGGCCCCGTCTGCAGAGGGGCCGGTACGGTGGGGCGAGGGAAGTCAGCGGGCCGCGTCGGGCCGGCCGAAGTCCGCCGGACGGAAGCCGGCGGCGAACAGCAGGGCGAAGTAGATGACGGCGGCGGCGGTCATGACGGCGGCCAGCCACAGCACGCGCTGGCCCGCATGGCCCTGCAAGGCGATCCAGTCCAGGTGGCGGCCGGCGTAGCCGAGCACGACGGCCATGCCCGCCAGCGCGGGCAGGATGCGCAGGATGAAGCGGCCCCAGCCCGGCTCGGGGCGGTAGACCTTGCGGCGACGCAGCACGACGAGCAAGGTGGCGGAGTTGACGCAGGCGCCCAGTCCGATGGACAGGGCCAGGCCGGCGTGGGCGAAAAGCGGCACGAAGATCAGGTTGAAAACTTGCGTGAGCACCAGTACGGCGACGGCGATTTTGACCGGGGTGCGGATGTCCTGCCGGGCGTAGAAGCCGGGTGACACGATTTTCACGGACAACAGACCGATCAGGCCGACCGAATAGGCGACGACGGCCACGCGGGTCTGCTGCACGTCCGACGCGTGGAAAGCGCCGTAGTTGAACAGCGTAGCCACCAGCCCTTCGGACAACAGCGCCATGCCGAGCATGGCGGGCAGGCCTAGCAGCAGCGTCAGGCGCAGGCCGGCGTCGATCAGGTGGCTATAGGTGTCGCGATCGTCGCTGGCGTGAGCGGCCGAGAGGCTGGGCAGCAGTACGGTGCCCAGCGCCACGCCCAGGATCGCCGTGGGAAACTCCATGAGCCGGTCGGCAAAAGACAGCCAGGTCACGCTGCCGGGCCTGAGCCAGGTGGCGATGTTGGTGTTGATCAGCAGCGAGACCTGCGCGACGGAAACGCCCAGCGTGGCGGGGCCCATCTGCCGGATGATGCGCTTGACCGTGGGGTCGCTCCAGGCCTGCGCCAGGCGGGTCTTGAGCAGGCGCGGCGTCAGGCCGATGTGCGCCAGCTCGGCCCACTGCACGGCCAACTGCAACACGCCGCCTATCATCACGCCGATGGCCAGGCCGAAGATCGGCAGGCCCAGGCGCGGCGAAATCCACAGGCAGGAAGCGATCATGCTCAGGTTGAGCAGTACCGGCGTGAACGCGGGGATGGCGAAGCGGCGCCAGGTGTTGAGCACGCCCGTGGCGAAGGCCGCCAGGGACATGAACAGAATGTAGGGAAACATGAAGCGCGTCATGCTGACCGCGGCGGCGAATTCCTCGCCGCGGCTGTGATCGCGCAGGCCGCTGGCGATCAGGGTCACGACCCAGGGCGCCGCGACGATGCCCACGATGACCAGTAGCGTCAGCACGGCGGTCAGCAGCAGGGCCACGCGGTCGAGCAGGGGACGTATGCCTTCGTCGCCGTGCTTTTGCCGCGCCGCGCCGAGTATGGGCACGAAGGCTTGCGAGAAGGCGCCCTCGGCGAACAGGCGGCGCAGCAGGTTGGGAATGCGAAAGGCGACCCAGAAAGCGTCGGTGATGGGGCCGGCGCCGAAGGTGCGTGCGATGAGCGTGTCGCGGGCCAGGCCGCTGATGCGCGAGACCAGGGTGAGGCCGCTGATGACAGCGGCCGACTTGAACAAGGCCAAGGACAGTCCCGGTTACTTGGGCGGCATGCGGATGGCGCCGTCCAGGCGGATGACTTCGCCGTTGAGCATCTCGTTGGTGATGATGCTGTGGACCAGCTTGGCGTAGTCTTCGGGGCGGCCCAGGCGCGAGGGGAAGGGGATGGCGGCTGCCAGCGACTCCTGCACTTCCTGGGGCATGCCGAAGATCATGGGCGTGCCGAAGATGCCGGGGGCGATGGTCATGCAGCGAATGCCGGTGCGCGACAGGTCGCGCGCGATGGGCAGGGTCATGCCGGCCACGCCGGCCTTGGAGGCCGCGTAGGCGGCCTGGCCGATCTGGCCGTCGAAAGCTGCGACCGAGGCGGTGTTGATGAGCACGCCGCGCTCGCCGGTGGCATGGGGCGCGTTGGCGCTCATGGCTTCGGCGGCCAGGCGCATCATGTTGAAGCTGCCGATCAGGTTG
>CALGFL010000299.1 GCA_937881145.1 uncultured Bordetella sp. | reverse complement strand
ATTGCAATCGACTTTTACTGAACCCCCCGGAGTCGCGGGCTCGCAGGGCTAGCCGGAAAGACCGCATTACGGCTGGTTTCCAAAAGCTCGGGCAAGCAGGCGGGTCAACGGGCAGAATGCCGTCATGGATAAGAGCGGCCCGAGGGGTTCAGGCATGTCGACGATGGTGATGGCGCGGTTCGAGAGCGTCCCGATGGCGCGCAGCGCAGCGCATGCTCTGGTCGCCGATGGCTTCACCGACGATGTCGTCAGCGTGTTCTACGGTCGCCTGCCCGCCAAGGGACGCGGCTTTTGGGCCAGGCTGATCCGGGCGGTCCGGTTTCATCCTTCCCCGCGCGAGAGCGAGATCCTGCTGGTTGTGCAGCTCGACGTGACCGATGCGCCGGCGGCCATCAGCCTGTTGCGCGATGCCGGCAGCGTATCCGTGGACGCATCGCGCGACGATTGGCAGGCCGGCCCCTGGGAAAGGGCGGCCGTCAGCCGCCGACCCGCCGCGCGCCGGCACGCCGCGGGCCACACGTAGTGGCGACCTTGATCTAGGTAGCCTTTCGGCTGCCAAACCCCAAGCGTAAAAATCAAGCCGCCGCGACTAGGCCGCTGCGGCCTGCGGCGCAGGATGCGCGGGCGGCACCTTCTCGATCGCACAGGCAGGTTGGAACGAATCGGCCTGCGCCATGTGCCAGCCCACCCGGAAAACGTCGTGGCGGAATTCGCCGCGCAGCAGTTCGCCGGTTTCCAGTGTAGGAAAGAGCGCCGACAGCAGGCGAACTTCGGAAGACGAGACCCGGCGGGGGATGTGCTGCGGCTGCAGGTCGCTCGGATGATTCAAGCCCGCGGCGGCGAGCAGGCCGGCCAGGGCGCGCAGGGTGTTGCGATGGAAATTGTTGACGCGCTGCGCCTTGTCGGGAACCACCAGGGCGCGCTGGCGCATCGGATCCTGCGACGTGACGCCGGTGGGACACTTGCCCGTATGGCAGGACTGGGCCTGGATGCAGCCCAGCGCGAACATGAAGCCGCGCGCGGCATTGCACCAGTCCGCGCCCATGGCCAGCACGCGGGCCATGTCGAAAGCCGTGATGATCTTGCCCGAGGCGCCCAGCTTGATGCGGTCGCGCAGATTGACCCCTACCAGCGTGTTGTGCACCAGGCGCAGGGCCTCGCGCAGCGGCGTGCCCACGTGATCGACGAATTCCACGGGCGCCGCGCCCGTGCCGCCCTCGGCGCCGTCGACCACGATGAAGTCGGGCGTGATGCCGGTCTGCAGCATGGCCTTGACGATGGCGAACCACTCCCAGGGATGCCCCACACAGAACTTGAAGCCCACGGGCTTGCCTTGCGACAGCTCGCGTAGCCGCGCCACGAAATGCAGCAGGCCTATGGGCGAGTCGAAGGCGCTGTGCGAGGACGGCGAATTGCAATCCTGCCAGGCCGGCACGCCGCGGGCCTCGGCGATCTCGAGGGTGACCTTGCCGGCCGGCAGGATGCCGCCGTGCCCGGGCTTGGCGCCTTGCGACAGCTTGATCTCGATGAGCTTGACCTGGTCGGTGCAGGCGTTGCGCACGAAGGCTTCTTCGGAGAAACGGCCCTGTTCGTCGCGGCAGCCGAAGTAGCCCGAGCCGATGTTCCACACCAGCGATCCGCCGGGCTGGCGGTGATAGCGGCTGATGCCGCCTTCGCCCGTATCGTGGGCGAAATTGCCAAGGCGGGCGCCTTCGTTCAGGGCCAGTATGGCGTTGGCCGACAGGGCGCCGAAGCTCATGGCCGAGATGTTGAAGGCCGACATGGCATAAGGCTGCTTGCAGTCGGGGCCGCCCACGGTGACGCGAAAGTCGGTGTCTTCGATGTGGGTGGGCGCGAGCGAATGGTTGATCCATTCGTAGCGGTCGCCGTAGACGTCTTCTTGCGTGCCGAAGGGGCGCTTGTCGAGCTGCTGCTTGGCGCGCTGGTAGACGATGGAGCGCTGCGCGCGCGAGAAAGGCGAGGCGCTGGTGTCGTCTTCGAGGAAGTACTGGCGGACTTCAGGCCGGATGAATTCGAAGAAAAAACGCAGATTGCCCAGCACCGGATAGTTGCGGCGTATGGCGTGGCGCGTCTGCAGCATGTCGTAGACGCCCAGCAGGGTCAGCGCCCAGAAGGGGATCGCCGCCCAGAGCCAGCCGGCCCCATGCCATGCCGCCAGCAGCGTCGTGAGAAGCGCGCCGGCCAGAACGAGGGTGAAGGTGGTGTAGCGGGTAGTGATCCAGCGCATGGGGTTCTCCGCGAGACGGCAATCAACAGTGCGAGGGAGCCGGCGTTTTCTCGACGGCCAGGCCGAACAGGGGGCGCAGGCGCACGCCCGCGATGCTACCGGTGAAAGCGGCGAGCAGCCACAACCAGCCGTGCACGCTGCCAGAGAGTATGCCGCTGAAATAGGCGCCGATGTTGCAGCCGTAAGCCATGCGCGAGCCCAGGCCCAGCAGCAGGCCGCCCGCCACGGCACCCGCGAGAGACCGGGCGGGCACTTTCCAGAGCGGGTCGAACTTGCCCGCCGCGCTGGCCGCCGCCAGGGCGCCCACCATGATGCCGATGTCCGTGATGGAGGTGGCATCGTGGCTGACGGGCGCGGCCAGCGCGGCCTTGTGCGGCAGCCAGAATTGCCAGCTGGCGATGTCCACGCCCAGGTTTTGCAGCGTCTTGGCGCCCCACAGCGCAAAGGCCGAGGTGATGCCCCAGGGGTGGCCGGCCAGGGCCAGGTTGGCGAAGTTCAGCAGCACCAGTCCCACGCCGCCGGCGATGAGCGGCCAGGGGCCGCGCAGCAGCGAAGCCGGACGGCTGGTGCCGGTGGTGTTGGCGAGCACGTGGCCGTGACGGCGTTTTTCCAGCACCAGGGTGAGCCAGGCGATCAGGCCGAAGGCGATCAGGTTGACCGCCAGCGCTTGGGGCACGCCCCAGGCCTTGACCAGCGAGATGGGCGGCAGGGCGGGCAGGTGCGACCACCAGCCGTAGGTATAGGTGCCCAGCACGCCGCCGACGATGAAGAACAGCAGCGTGACGAGCATGCGGGTATTGCCGCCGCCCACGGCGAACAACGTGCCCGAGGCGCAGCCGCCGCCCAGCTGCATGCCCAGGCCGAACAGAAAGGCGCCCAGCAGCACCGACACGCCGGCCGGCGCCACCAGCCCCGTCACATGCTGGCCCCAGAGCGACCCCTGCGCCAGGAAGGGAAAGAACAGCACGACGCCGAAGGCCAGCATGATCATCTGCGCGCGCAGGCCCGCGCCGCGCCGGTCGGACACGAACACGCGCCAGGCCTGCGTGAAGCCGAAAGCGGCGTGATAGAGCGTGACGCCCATCAGTGCGCCGACCAGCCACAGCGCACCCTGGCGCCAGGTGGTGGTCTGCACCAGATAGACGGCGCCGGCCAGCCAGATCAGCAGGGCGGCGACAAGCGGTTTGCGGTTGATGAAAAGCGGCGACGGCGAAGCCGGCAGCGATAGGGCAGCGGAAGGAGTCGTGTTCATGAGACGAAATGAATCAGAGTGTTTGTTCGTTGGTGTGCTTGGCGTGGCCCACCGCGACGCTGGCGGGAAGCTGGACGCCGTTCTTGCAGGCCACGATCTCGGCGAGGATGGACAGGGCGATCTCGGGCGGCGTGCGGCTGCCGATATACAGGCCCGCCGGGCCGTGCAGGTGGGCGAGCTGCGCTTCGGTCAGGTCGAAATACTGGCGCAGGCGTTCGCGCCGCTTGTCGTTGTTGGCGCGGCTGCCCAGGGCGCCGACATAAAAGGCGTCGGACTGCAGCGCATGCATGAGCGCCAGGTCGTCGAGCTTGGGGTCGTGCGTGAGCGCCACGACGGCCGTGCGCGCATCCGGCTGGGCGGCCAGCACGACGTCGTCGGGCATGTCGTAGGTGAGCCGCACGCCGGGGATGTTCCATTCGGCCCGGTACTCTTCGCGCGGATCGCAGACGAGGATGTCGAAGTCCAGGCCCACGGCGATCTCGCACAAATAGCGCGAAAGCTGCCCGGCGCCGATGACGATGAGCCGGTTGCGCGGCCCCATGGCGCACGAGAAGCGGTCGTCGTGCAGCCGCGGTTCGGGGTCGGCCGCAACCGGCTCCAATGTGGCCGCGCCCGTGCGCATATCGACCTCGCGGCGCAGGGACTGGCGTTGCTGCAGGATGCGCACCGTGTCGTCGATGCGGCTGTGTTCGGACAGCGGCTCGAGCACGAGTTCCAAAGTGCCGCCGCAGGGGATGCCCAGACGGCGGGCCTCTTCGGCCAGCACGCCGTAGCGCACGAGCGCCGGCCTGCCGTCCGGGCAGAGCGAGGCGAGGCCGGTTTCGCGCACCCGGGCGATGAGGTCGTCTTCGATGCAGCCGCCGGAAACCGAGCCGGCCACCGCCGCATCGTCGCGGATGGCCATCATGGCGCCGGGCGGCCTGGGCGAAGAACCCCAGGTGCGCAGCACCGTCAACAGCACGGCCTGGCGGCCCTGCCCAAGCCAGCCCTGGCAGGCCAGCAAGACGTTCAGATCGGCGGCTTGCATGAAAGCGATGACGATTTCAGCCGCAACGCAGCGCCTGGATCGCGCCCTGGCCGTCGAGGATGATGTTGAGGCGGGAGGGGTCGTATTCCATGGTCATGACCTGGCCGGGCTTGAGCAGCCGGATGACCCGCGAGCCGGAACGCCGGCGCGCGGTTTCGCCCATACCGTCGCTGTAGGCCTGGCCGAGCAGATTCTGCACAGCGTCGGTATTGCAATCCGGCACTGTCGAGCCCGACGGCATGGGCGCGTAGGAAGTGCCCGAATCCGGTGTGTTCGACATGCTCGAAGCGCCGGCGGCCGACCCGCTTGTTCCGGGCGCGGCGCACCCGCCGAGCAGGACGGCCAGCGCAAGCGGCGTCAAGAGGGGGGTCAGTCTGGAAACCATGATCTTCCCGGGTATGAAGGTTCTACGGTAGCAGACGCCGGCGTGCGGCGCGTCGTGCCGACAGGTCCTAGGCTGCCCGTGTCACCGGCGTGCGCAAGGTGACGAATTCCTCGGCCGCCGTGGGGTGGATGCCCAGCGTCTCGTCGAAGATGCGCTTGGTGGCGCCGGCCTTGAGCGCCACGGCCAGGCCCTGGATGATCTCGCCCGCTTCAGGTCCGACCATATGGCAGCCCAGCACGCGATCGGTCCGGGCGTCGACCACCAGCTTCATCAGGGTTTTTTCCTGCGCCTCGGTCAGTGTGAGCTTCATGGGCCGGAAGCGGCTTTCGAATATCTTGAGCTCGCGTCCGTCGGCGCGGGCCTGTTCTTCGGTCAGACCGACCGTGCCGATATTGGGCAGGCTGAAGACCGCGGTGGGGATGAGCTTGTAGTCGACCCGGCGGTATTGCTCGGGATGGAACAACTGGCGCGCCACGGCCATGCCCTCGGCCAGCGCCACGGGCGTGAGCGGCACGCGGTCGATCACGTCGCCCAGCGCCAGGATCGAAGGCTCGGCGGTGCGGTAGTCGTCGTCGACTTCGATATAGCCCTGTCCGTCGAGCCGCACGCGCGTATTTTCCAGGCCGAGGCCGTCGACCATGGCGCGCCGGCCGGTGGCGTAGAACACGCAGTCGGCATCGAGCGTGGAGCCGTCCTGCAGCGTCACGCGCAGCGTGCCGTCGGCAAGCTTGTCGATGCGCGCCGGGTTGCTCTTGAAGCGCAGCGCCACGCCCTTCTTGGCAAGCTCGTCGCGCAGATGCTCGCGCACGCTCTGGTCGAAACCGCGCAGGAACAGCTCGCCGCGATAAAGCTGCGTGACTTCGGCCCCCAGGCCGTTGAAGATGGAAGCGAACTCGACGGCGATGTAGCCGCCGCCCACCACCACCACACGGCGCGGCAGTTCTTGCAGGAAGAAGGCCTCGTTGGACGTGATGGCGTGTTCGCGGCCCGGGATCTCGGGCACGAAAGGCCAGCTGCCCGTGGCCACCAGAATGTGCCTGGCCGTATGGTGCTCGCCGTTGATCTCCACGGTATGCGGGTCGACGATGCGGGCATGGCCTTCGTGCAGGGCCACGCCGGAATTGACCAGCAGGTCGCGGTAGATATCGTTCAGGCGGGCGATCTCGCGGTTCTTGTTGGCGATGAGCGTCGGCCAGTCGAAACGCGGCGCCTGCGCAGTCCAGCCAAAGCCGGAGGCTTGTTCGAAATCTTCGGCATAGTGGGCGCCGTATACCAGCAGCTTCTTAGGCACGCAGCCCACGTTGACGCAGGTGCCGCCCAGGTAGCGGCTTTCGGCGATGGCCGCGCGCGCGCCGAAACCGGCGGCAAAGCGCGAAGCGCGCACGCCGCCCGAGCCGGCGCCGATGACATAGAGGTCGTAGTCGTAATTCATGGTGCGCGAACGCCAAAATGGTGTTTTGGGGAATGGGAACGAACCGTATTTTTGCACTATCGTACATAGCTGCTTGAAAACCCGAGATCCGAACAGGAGATTTCCCGCATGTCCGTCTCGCGCACCAACGAATACGGCCAACCCATAGGCCCGGACGTACCGGGCTGGAGCGCGCGCCAGCGTCCGCCGCGCACGCCCGCCCAGGGGCGCCTGTGCCGCCTCGAACCGCTCGATCCGGCGCGCCATGCCGACGACCTGGTCGCGGCTTTTCAGCAAGCCGCCGACGGGCGCGCCTGGACTTATCTGACCGTGGGGCCGTACACCGATCCCGCCGTTCACCGTGCCTGGCTGGACAAGGCCGCGGCCAGCGAAGACCCGCTGCATCACGCCGTGATCGACCTCGCCACCGGCCGCGCGGTGGGTACGCTCGCACTCATGCGCATCGATCCCGCCAACGGCGTGGCCGAAGTCGGCCACGTGACGTTCTCGCCGCTCTTGCAGCGCACGCCGATTTCCACCGAGGCGCAGTATCTGCTGATGAGGCGCGTCTTCGACGAACTGGGTTATCGCCGCTACGAGTGGAAGTGCGACAGCTTGAACGAGCCTTCGCGCGCCGCGGCGCAGCGCCTGGGCTTCACCTTCGAGGGCATCTTCCGCCAGGCCGTGGTCTACAAGGGCCGCTCGCGCGACACGGCCTGGTTTTCGATGCTCGACAGCGAATGGCCGGCCCGCAAGGCGGCGTTCGAACGCTGGTTGTCGCCTGGTAATTTCGACGCGCAGGGGCAGCAGCGCAGCCGCTTGGGCGATCTGGCCTGAAGGCTTAAGTCCTCGCCCGGATCACCAGAAGGATGCCCACCAGCGTCAGCGCCGAGCCTGTCACGAAAAGCGGCTCGAGCGGTTCGTGCAGGATGAGGGCACCGAAGATCACGCCCAGTATCGGCGCGAGAAAGGCCAGCACCGACATCTGCGTGGCCAGGTAGCTGCGCAGCATCCAGAACCAGGCCAGATAGCTGAACAGGCAGATCACGACGACGAGATAAGCCAGGCTGGCGCAGGCGAGGGGAGTCCAGGTCGGCGCGGCATCGGGGCTGGCCAGATACCAGGCATAAAGAACCACGCCCGCCACCAGCAGCTGGTAGAAGAGCGTCTTGTCCGCGGCCGCGTCCGATAGCTTGGTATTGCGGATCAGCACGGTGCTCAGACCCCAGGCCACGCCGGCGGCCAGGGCCAGGAGATCGCCCAGCAGGCTGGGGCCGGTGTCGGCCGGAATGCCTGCGTCTTTGGTCAGAAATGCCAGCGCGATGCCGGCAAAGGCGATGGCGATGCCTAACCATTGCCAGCGGTTCAGGCGTTCTTCCGGTCGCGTGGCATGCATGCCCAGCGCGGTGAAGATCGGCGCGGTATAGAGAAACACGATCGAGTGCGCGGCCGTGGTGTGCTGCAGGCTCAGCCCGATCAGCAGGAACTCCGCGGCGAACGCCGCGCCCACGATAAGGCCCGAGCTCAGCGTGCCGTCCGACAGGATTTTGCGGCCCTCCCGGCGCAGCACGATGACGCCCAAGATGGCTGCCGCGATCAGCGAGCGCAGGCTCAGTTGCAATGTGGGAGAGACGTCGTGCGCGACCAGCTTGAGAAAAATCTGCTGCAGGCTCCAGCAGAGACAGAGCAGGACCAGCATGCCGGTGCCAAAGGTATCGAGCGGCTTGCGGGTCGGGAGAACATGAGTCATTTTGTTTCGTTTATGCAACAGAAAGTCAGGCAATTATCAGGGAATAATCGTTCCTTATCGAAAAAGACCCTGACAATAATAAAAGGAGAACGCGCGCCGCTTGCTCACAAGGAAGGCTGCTGTTTGCGCGAGGTCCGCCTGAAACCGTTCGCCCGGACCGGTTTCGACGACCCAAGATTTTTACCAAAGGAGAGTATCGAGACTATGTGGATCATTCTTTTACTACCCTTCATCGGCCTCTTATGGGTGCCTTTCTATAACCAGGCCGAGCCTTCTTTACTGGGCTTTCCGTTTTTCTACTGGTACCAGCTTCTATGGATACCCGTGACGGCCTTCCTGACCTGGCTCGTCTTCCGCCACTACCACAAGGGAGGTGAAGAATGAGCGGCGCGATCAACTGGACTGCACTGTCCGTCTTCGTCTTCTTCTTCTTGCTGATCACCATCATGGGCTTTGCCGCCTCGCGCTGGCAAAGCCGCGGCAGCAAGCGGTCCGAGCTTGACGAGTGGGGTCTGGGCGGCCGGCGTTTCGGCACCTGGATCACCTGGTTCCTGGTGGGCGGCGACTTCTACACCGCATACACCATCATCGCGGTTCCGGCTCTGGTGTATGCCGTGGGCGCCTACGGCTTCTTCGCGCTGCCCTACACCATCATCGTCTACCCCATCGTGTTCGCCATCATGCCCAAGCTGTGGGAAGTGGCGCACCGCAACGGTCACGTGACCGCGGGCGACGTGGTGTATGCCACCTATAACTCGCGTCCTCTCGAGTTGGCCGTGGCCGTAACCGGCGTGCTGGCGACCATGCCCTACATCGCCCTGCAGCTGGTGGGCATGGAGGTGGTCATCCAGGCGCTGGGCCTGCAAGGCGAGATCCCGCTGTTCGCGGCCTTCGTCATTCTGGCTTTGTACACCTACTCGGCCGGCCTGCGCGCGCCCGCGCTGATCGCCTTCGTCAAGGACCTGATGATCTACATCGTGGTGCTGGCGGCGGTGGTCATTGTGCCGATGAAAGTGGGCGGCTACGGTGCGGTGTTCCATGCCGCGGCCGAAGGCTACAAGGCCAAGGGCAGCGGCAGCCTGATACTGTCGAGCGCGCAGTTCCTGCCCTATGCCACGCTGGCTCTGGGTTCGGCCCTGGCGGCGTTCATGTATCCGCACACGCTCACCAGCATCTTCGCGGCCAAGAGTCCCAACACCATCCGCAAGAACGCGATCTACCTGCCGCTGTACACGCTGCTGCTGGCCCTGATCGCGATGCTGGGCTACATGGCCTACGCCGCGCATCTCAAGGTCGCCTCGCCGAACCAGGTCGTGCCGGCGCTGTTCGAGAGCCTGTTCCCGAGCTGGTTCACGGGCTTCGCTTTCGCGGCCATCGCCATCGGCGCTCTGGTTCCGGCGGCCGTGATGTCGATCGGTGCGGCCAACTTGTTCACGCGCAACTTCTGGAAGGCCTATGTCAATCCGCAGGTGACGCCCAGCAGCGAAGCCAAGGTCGCCAAGGTCGTCTCGCTGTTGAGCAAGCTGGGCGCGCTGGCCTTCATCGTGTTCGTGCCCACGAAGTTCGCCATCAACCTGCAACTGCTGGGCGGTCTGTGGATCCTGCAGACGCTGCCGGCGGTGGTGTTCGGCCTGTTCTGCAAGAAGCTCGGCGGCCGCGCGCTGCTGCTGGGCTGGCTCGCCGGCCTGATCTACGGAACCTGGACGGTCTTCGCCGACGGCATCAAGCCTGTGCACACGCTCATGGGCTTGACCGTCTATACCGGTCTCTGGGCCCTGATCCTGAACGTCATCGTGGTGATCATCGCTCAACTGGTGCTGGGCAAGAACGCCCAATCGGCCCCCGCCCGGGCCTGATCCAACGCGGCCGGGCGCATGCCCGGCCTGAAAACCCGCCGGTTGCAAGACCGGCGGGTTTTTTCTTTGCGCCGTGCCGATGATTCAGTCTTCCTGAACGAACTCGGGCTCGCAGGAAACCGGGAAATTCACCGAACGGGCGACGAAGCAGACTTCGTGGATGCGGTGATGGATCGCTTGCGCGACCTGCAGGTCGGCATGGCCGCGGATCGTCACCACCGGCCGCAGCGTGGCCGAAACAAAGCGTCCGGCCCCGCCGCGCTCCAACTGGCCGATGCCGACCGGTGTATCGGCATAGCGCGTCACCACGATCCCGGCGTCCGACGCATAGTGCAGATACCAGAGCATGTGGCAGGCCGAGAGTGCCGAGAGCAGCAGATCTTCGGGATTCATCTTCGCCGGATCGCCGCCGAGCAGCGGATCGTTCGAACAGTGCACCACGGGCTTGCCCGGGACGGCGACGTCCCAGGTTCGATCGTAGCTTCGATAGTGGGCGGTGCCTTCTCCGCGATTGCCCGTCCAGACGATATGGGAGGTGTAGTTGTGGCTCATGCGCGGCTCCTGAAGTGGTGGGTGCGGGGCGTGCTTTCGGCGTTCGCAAATCTGCGGTCGCAAACGTGCGATCTCAATTATTGTATACGCGTATACAATAATTAAATGAACCCTTCCATGACGCTCGCCGACGCCCTGCGCCAAGAGATCCTCACCGGCCGGCTTCCGCCCGGCACAGTGCTGTCCCAGACCGAACTCGCGAGCCGGTTCGGCGTCAGCCGCATCCCCGTGCGGGACGCATTGCAGCAGCTTGCCGCGCAGCGGCTCGTGCTTGTCCTGCCCGGCAAGGGCGCGCGGGTCGTCGAACTCACCCAAGACGAGCTCGCGGAAATCTACGACCTCAGAGTGCTGCTGGAATGCGATCTGCTACGGCGCGCGATCGAAAAGGCCGGCGCGCAGGACCACGCCGAGGCCGAATACGCCTTGCGCAAATCCAGCCTCGAAGCGGGCAGGCCGGGCTGGGTGGACGGCGACTGGCTGTTCCACGCAACGCTCTATGCTCCGGCCGGGCGCATGAAGCAGTTGTCCATGGTCCAGGAACTGCGCCGCACCTGCGCGATGCACGCCGCCCGCTACGAGGCCTTGGCCGATCGCACGCCTGCGTGGATCACGCAGCACGAAGGCATCTTTCAGGCCTTCAGGAAAGGGCGGACCGACGACGCGGTGCGCCGGCTGCAGCGGCACATCGAGGCCGCGCGCGCCTTCCTGCTGGGCCATCTGGATCGATGATTTTTCGTGCCTGCCGGCAGCCCGCGATAACATTACGCGGATACGGGGTTCATCCGGTTCAAGAAAAAAGGGTTTTCTATGGCTTCGGCCCAAGTCCTGGCGGGTTTTCACGCGGTGGTTGCGCGCCTGCGCCACGCGCCTGATTCGATCCGGGACATCTACATCGAGGCCTCGCGCCGCGACAAGCGCATGCAGAGCCTGATCGAGCAGGCCGAACGCGCCGGCCGGCGCGTGCATCCCGTGCCCATGGAGCGTCTGGACGGATTGTCCGGCGGCACCCGCCACCAGGGCGTGGTCGCCCTGGCCGACGCGCGCCAACTGGCCGTGAGCATCGACGAAGTCCTGGACGTCATCGAGGGCCCGGCATTCCTGCTCATCCTGGACGGCGTCACCGACCCGCACAACCTGGGTGCCTGCCTGCGCACGGCGGACGCCGCCGGCGTGCACGCCGTCATCGCTCCGCGCGACCGTGCCGTGGGCCTGACCAGTGCCGTGCAGCGGGTGGCCTGCGGTGCCGCCGACACGGTGCCCTACATCACCGTCACCAACCTGGCCCGCACCATGCGCGAACTCAAAGACCGCGACATCTGGCTGGTCGGCACCGACGACCAGGGCACGGACGGCCTGCACGCCGTCGACGCGCGGCGCGCCATGGCCTGGGTCATGGGCGCCGAAGGCGAGGGCATGCGCCGCCTGACGCGCGAAACCTGCGACCAACTGGTGCGCATCCCCATGCTGGGCTCGGTCGAAAGCCTGAACGTCAGCGTAGCCAGTGCCGTCTGCCTGTACGAAACCGTCAGACAGCGCCAACTTTGATCAAAAGAACCAGGCAGGTCTAATCGAGACACCGCAAGCCGAGGACCCCGGAGCAATCCGAAGCACAGGCGCCATCAGCGCCGAGCATCGGAATTGCGCAGGGCAGCCTCGGCGCCTAAAGAACTCGAATGCGCTTTAAAGAAAGAAAACCAAGCCACTTAACAGCTTAAGCAGAATAGTTAACAGATTAAGCAAGCAGAGAATCGCCATGCACAAGAACGGCCTGACCACTCAGATCCTGCACTCCGACCGCCAGCAGCCCATCGAACACGGCGCCGTGCACAAACCCATGCACCCCTCGTCGCAGTACATCTACGGCGACGCCCGCGAGCTGGCCGCCGTGTTCCAGGGCAAGGCCGGCTACACCTACTCGCGCCAGGGCACGCCGACCACCGGCGCGCTCGAAGCCAAGATCACCCTGATCGAAGAGGGTGTGGGCACGGTCACCTTCGCTTCCGGCATGGCCGCGCTCACCGCCGTCTTCACCACCCTGCTCAAGGGGGGCGATCACCTCATCTCCAGCAAATACGTCTTCGGCAACACCAACAGCCTGCTCGGCACATTGGCCGACCTGGGCGTGCAAATCAGCTACGTGGACGCCACCGACCTCGCCCAGGTGCGCGCCGCGCTGCGGCCCAACACCCGCATGGTCTTCGCCGAGACCATCGCCAACCCCGGCACGCAGATCGCCGACCTCAAGGGCATGGGCGAATTCTGCCGCGAGCATGGCCTGGTCTACATGGTCGACAACACCCTGACCTCGCCCAGCCTCTTCAAGCCGCGCGACGTGGGCGCCGGCCTGGTGATGAACTCTCTGTCCAAATACATCGCCGGCCATGGCCATGCCCTGGGCGGCTCGATCACCGACACCGGCTTGTACGACTGGTCGAACTATCCCAACATCGCCGAGCCCTACCGCAAGGGCCAGCCCACCGGCTGGGGCCTCTTGCAGATCAAGAAAAAAGGCCTGCGCGACATGGGCGGCACGTTGGCGGCCGAACCCGCGCACCGCATCGCCGTCGGCGCCGAGACCCTGGCACTGCGCATGGAAAAGCATTGCTCCAACGCTCTGGCGCTGGCGCGCTTCCTGCAGGCGCATCGCGGCGTGGCCAAGGTGCATTACCCTGGCATGCCCGGCCATGCGCAGCATGCGCGCGCCACCGAACTGTTCGGCGGCCGCTATGGCGGGCTCATGGGCATCGAGCTGGCCGAGGGCATCGACTGCTTCGATTTCTTGAACCGCCTGCATGTCGTGCTGCTGGCCACGCACCTGGGCGACACGCGCAGCCTGGCGCTGCCGGCCGCGCACACCATCTATTACGAGATGGGCCCCGAGCGCCGCAAGCAGATGGGCATCGCCGATAGTTTCATTCGCCTTTCGGTAGGCATCGAAGACGAAGCCGATCTGATCCACGATTTCGATCAGGCACTGCAGGCGAGCATGCCTGGCTAAGACGGCACGCCCGCAAGGCGGCGCTTAACACAGGTCATCTCGCGGGGAACATCGTCCGTGCTTGGGCGCGCATAAAAATAATGCAAAGAGCGGCGCGAGGCCCGCGCCGGCCTGCGCGTTTCCCCTTATGGCACTGCATCATGCGCGGCATAACCAGTAATGGCGCGGCTCGTGGCGGCATCTGCCGGCTTTTTGCTTGACAATATTCGCTGGCACAAGGCTTAATACACTCACTGCGTCGCAGTGGCTCCGATGCGTTTTCTCCGTCGAGGCCACTGCGACGTAGCAATTAGAACGAGCGCCATGCCGCGCAAGATTCCACTTTCTGGTTGTTCGCGTGTTTGCTTGACCACGGCGCGTGCCGGCTGTTTCGCGCTGTGTCGACCATACATAATTTACTCATGAGGGGTACAACTTAATGAACAAAACTGAACTCATCGATCACATTGCCAGCAAGGCCGATATTTCCAAGGCCGCGGCGGCGCGTTCGCTCGACGCTTTGATCGGTGCCGTCAAGACCACCCTGAAAAAGGGCGGTACGGTGACTCTGGTTGGCTTCGGCACGTTCGCCGTTTCGGCTCGCGCCGCGCGTACGGGCCGCAACCCCCGCACTGGCGAGACCATCAAGATCAAGAAGGCCAAGGTGCCGAAATTCCGTCCGGGCAAAGCACTCAAGGACGCCGTGAACTGAAGCGCAGTCCGCGTTCGCGCAGAGCAGTTTGAATCGAGAGCCCCGGGGCTCTCGATTTGCTTGGCGGGTAAGGCAGGCTATACTGCCGCCCTGCAAGATGCCCAGGCGTGGCCCCGCATGATCGGGTGCTTAGCTCAGCTGGTAGAGCGGCGCCCTTACAAGGCGTAGGTCACAGGTTCGACCCCTGTAGCACCCACCACTTTCCTGTGCATCGCAATTGAGCACGATGCGCAAGAAGCGCGGACTTCATCGAACGGCTGCGGCAGCGAGAGCCGTTTTTTTTATGCGCAATCTTGCGAATAATTCGCATTTAGATTAGGATGCGAGACTTCCGCTGCGCGAGACCGACCGGGTTCTGCGCAAAATGCCGTGCCGCTCCATGTCCGCGCTGATCCGCTCTTGCGATTTCTCGGTTTCTCAAACGCCCATGCGGCTGCGCATCGGGGCGGGCGCGCTGGTGCTGGCTTTGCATGCGGCCGTCGCCGCGTTCATCGTGCTGGGCACGCGCACCGCGCCGGCCGCCGCCGAGAACGAATCGGCCATGATGGTGAGCGTGATCGACGCGCCCGCGCCGCAGCAGGCGCCTCGACCCCGACCGCAGCCGCCGGCGCCTGTTGCCGCGCCATCCGTCGAGCCGCCTCCCGAGCCCGATTCGCAGCTTCAACCCGAGCCCACGTCCGAACCGCCGCCGATCGAGCATCCTGCGCCGCTCGCGCCCGTGATCGAGCCGCGGCCCAAGCCGCGCCCCAGACCTCAACCCGTGCGCCATCCGGCCCCGCAGGCAGGCGCGACGCCTCCCGCGTCCGTAGCGCCGGCCGTCGACGCGCCCGAGGGCCGGCCGCAGACGAGCCTGGCGCCGCGCCAGGACCAGCCCGTGCTGGTCACCCACATCGAGTACGACGGTCCTCGCCCCGTCCCGGCCTATCCCAGGCTTTCGCGTTTGCATGACGAGACGGGCAGGGTCGTCGTGCTGGTGCGCATCAGCGCGCAAGGCACGGTGCAAGACGCGCGCGTCGATACCTCCTCGGGCCATGAGCGCCTGGACGACGCGGCGCTGGACGCGGCCCGCCGGGCACGTTTCAAACCGTTCACACGCAACGGCGTGGCCATGCCCGCGCTGGCCAAGCTGCCTTACGATTTTCAGATAAAGGACTAAGCCCATGAATCCGACCCCCGCGCCGTCCACGGGCGTGCTGCATTTCCTGAGCCAGAGCGACGCTGTCGGCCAGACCTTGTTTTTCATCCTGGTGGCCATGTCGCTGGTGACCTGGTACCTGATCGTGGTCAAGGCGGTGAGCAATGTGCGCATGCGCGGCCGCGCCAAGGCGTTTCTCAATACGTTCTGGAATTCCAGCTCGCTGGAGCAGGTGCAGAACGAGATCATCACGCACGGCGCGCGCGATCCTTATTCGCACCTGGCGAGCCACGCCATCCACGCGGCGGATCACCACGCCAAGTTCGGCGCCACCAAGCTCGAAGAGGCGGGCGGCAATGGCGAGTTCGTCACGCGCACCATGCGCAAGGTCATCGACGAGGAAACCGCCAAGCTCGAGAACGGTCTCACCGTCCTTGCCTCGGTGGGGTCCACCGCGCCTTTCGTGGGCCTGTTCGGTACGGTATGGGGCGTGTATCACGCGCTGGTGGGCATCGGCATGTCCGAAGGCATGACGATCAACCAGGTCGCCGGCCCGGTGGGCGAGGCGCTCATCATGACCGGCCTGGGCCTGGCGGTGGCCATTCCCGCGGTGCTCGCCTACAACGCCTTCGTGCGCTACAACCGCGTGTTCCTGTCGCGGCTGGATGCCTACGCCCACGATCTGTTCGCGTTTCTGACCACCGGTCACCAGGTGGAGCTTTCCGAGAGCAAGGTGCGCGCCATGCGCCGCCTGCGCATCGAAGGCAACGCAGGTAAATAAGCCATGGCCTTCGGCAGCTTCGACAACAAGGGGACGGGCGGCCACACCGTCTCCGAGATCAATATGGTGCCGCTCAT
The DNA here is from genome assembly GCA_937881145.1 of uncultured Bordetella sp. Classification (GTDB taxonomy): domain Bacteria; phylum Pseudomonadota; class Gammaproteobacteria; order Burkholderiales; family Burkholderiaceae_B; genus Bordetella. Next base: position 6,473 of record CALGFL010000299.1, on the reverse strand, counting down.
CGATGTGATGCTGGTGCTGCTGGTGATCTTCATCATTACGGCGCCGCTGCTGGCGCATTCCATCCGCATCGACCTGCCGCAGGTCAGCGCCGCGCAGGCCCAGGAAGATCCCAAAGCCATCGACCTGGCCATCAAGAGCGACGGCGCGCTGTTCTGGAACGACCAGCCGGTGACGATGGGCGGCCTGGCGGACCGTCTTGCGGCTTCGGCCCAGGACAAGCCGCAACCGGAGATTCACTTGCGCGCCGACCAGGACACGCGCTACGAAGTGCTGGCGCAGGTCATGGGAGCCGCGCGCCGCGCCGGCATGGGCAAGATAGGCTTCATCACCACGCCGTCCCCCCGGCCCGCCAGTCAGTAACTAGTAACCTTCTGTGTACGCCCCGGTTCGGATCGCGCTAGAATCAAAAAATGCGAGTTCTAGTTATCGAAGACGACACCACCCTGGGCCACGCGCTGCAGGAGTTCCTGTCCGACCAGGGTTATGCCGTTGACTGGCTCACCGAGGGCGACAAAGTCCAGGGGGCCATGGTCGGCCAATCCTATGAGCTCATCCTGCTCGATCTGAACCTGCCGGGTCTGGGCGGCCTGGACGTCCTGCGGCAGTTGCGCCAGGACGGCAACCAGGTGCCGGTGCTCATCCTCACCGCGCGCGACGGTCTGGACGACCGCGTGGCGGGCCTGGATGCCGGCGCCGACGACTACGTCACCAAGCCTTTCGACTTGCCCGAGCTCGCCGCCCGGGTGCGCGCCCTGGCACGCCGCCGTGCCGGCCAGGCGCAGCCCACCATCGAAGTCGGCCCGCTGGTGTTCGACACCATCGGCCGCGAAGTGCGCGTCAACGGCCAGCGCCTGGCGCTGTCGGTGCGCGAGCTGTCCGTGCTGGAAATGCTCATGGCGCGCGTCGGCCGCGTCGTCACCAAGCGCCAGATCGTCAACTCGCTCTCGGCCTGGGATGCCGATTTCAGCGAGAACGCCGTCGAAGTCTACGTATACCGTTTGCGCAAGCGCCTCGAAGGCACGGGCGCCAGCATCCAGACCGTGCGCGGCTTTGGCTACCTGCTGGACGTGGAATCGGCGTAAGCGCCGCGCCTGCCCGTTGCGGCAGACGTGAGCCGACTGCGCGCCGCACGCAGCCACATGTCCGAGAGTTCTTCTCCCAAGCCTCCCGCGGCTTCTTCCTGGCGCGCCATCTGGCAGCTGCCGTCGGGGTCTTTGGCCCGCCTGCTGATCTCGGGGCTGATGCCTCCGCTCATGGTTCTGGTGCTGCTCGACGTGGCGGTCACCTGGGTCATCACGCACAAGCTCGACATGACGGTCTGGATGCTGGAAGACTTCTTCTGGCTGATCGTGGCGGGGCAGGTGCTGCTCATCCTGCTGTTCGCCGGGGTCGTCGTGCATGGCGTGCGGTCGGGTCTGCGCTCGGTCAATCACCTGGCCGAGCAGATCCGGCAGCGCTCCATCGAAGACATGCAGCCCATGGTGGTGGCCAACCTGCCTTCCGAGATCGCACCGCTCGTCACGCACATCAACGACCTGCTCGAACGCCTCGATTCATCGCTGTCGGCCCAGCGCCGCTTCATCGGCCACGCCGCGCATCAGTTGCGCACGCCATTGACGGGCCTGAAGCTCGAGTCCGAACTGATGCTGGCCAGGCCCCTGCCCGACGACGTGCGCGCGCGGGCCGAGCGCATCAAGGTCGTCAGCGACCGCATGATCCGCCTGGGCCAGCAGCTGCTGGTGCTGGCCCGCTCCAATCCGGACGCGCAGCCGCGGGATAATTTCGTGCGCCTGGACTTGTGCGAATGGGTGCGCGCCAGCGGCGCCGAATGGGTTCCGCGCGCCCTGGCCGCGCAGGTCGACCTGGACCTGGTCGCGCCGGATGCGCCGGTCGGCATCGACGGTAATCCGCTGCTGCTCGACGAACTGCTGGGCAACCTGATCGACAATGCGCTGCGCTACGGCAAGAAGCCGGGGCGCATCACCCTGACCGTGGGCGCGGATCCGCCTTCTTTGACGATCGAGGACGACGGCCCGGGCATCCCGCCCGACGAACGCGACCGGGTCTTCGAGGCGTTCTACCGCTCGCCCAGCGCGGCGGCCGGCGGTTCGGGCCTGGGCCTGGCGATCGTCAGGGAGATCGCCACCGCGCACGGCGCCTGGTGGCAGTTGACCAGCCGCCCCGAATATTCCGGCACCCGCCTATCCGTTGTTTTTCCCGGCCCTCGCAAGGGCACCCAACCGTCACGTCACGAGCGACACGCATGAGCGCATCACCCTCGGTCCCCCATTCTTCCTCGCGCAGGGCATTGATGATAGGCGCGCTGGGCGTGGTGTATGGCGATATCGGCACCAGCCCGCTGTATACCCTCAAGGTCTGCCTGGACGAATTCAAGACCATCGACGCCGCGCACGTGCTGGGGATTTTGTCCCTGCTCTTCTGGCTGCTGATGGTGGTGGTGTCGTTCAAATACGTCATGCTCATCATGCGCGCCGACAACCGCGGCGAAGGCGGTACGCTGGCCCTGCTCGAGCTGGCCGTGCGCGGCGTGCAAGGCCACAAGCGCACGGTGCTCGTCGTGCTGGGTATCTTCGGCGCGGCGCTGTTCTACGGCGACAGCATGATCACGCCGGCCATATCGGTGATCTCTGCCGTCGAAGGCATCGGCATCGTGTCGCACAGTTTCGACGGCTGGATCGTGCCCATCTCCCTGGCCGTGCTGATCGTGCTCTTCGCTTTTCAATCGCGCGGCACGGCTTCGGTGGGCAAGCTCTTCGGCCCCATCATGTGCCTGTGGTTCGTGACGCTGGCCGCAATGGGCATCTGGCAGATCTGGCAGCATCCGGTGGTGCTGCGCGCGATCAACCCCATGGAAGCGGCGTTCTTCGTGGCCCAGCGCCCGCTGGCCAGCTTCGTGCTGCTGGGGGCGCTGGTGCTGGCGCTGACCGGCGCCGAGGCGCTGTATGCCGACATGGGCCACTTCGGCCGGCCGCCCATACGCACCGCCTGGTTCTGGTTGGTGCTGCCTTCGCTGGTGCTCAATTATTTCGGCCAGGGCGCGCTGCTGCTGGGCAATCCCAAGGCGCTGGAGAACCCGTTCTTCCTGATGGTGCCGAGCTGGGGGCTGCTGCCGCTGGTGGTGCTGTCGGGCGTGGCCACGGTGATCGCTTCGCAAGCCGTGATCTCGGGCGCTTTTTCCATGACGCGCCAGGCGGTGCAGCTGGGCTTCTGGCCGCGCATGAAGATCCTGCATACGTCGGCCGCCGAAATGGGGCAGATCTATCTGCCGCAGGTCAACGCCTTGCTGCTGGTCGCGGTGATCGTGCTGGTGATCGCGTTCCGCTCGTCGGATAACCTGGCCGCGGCTTACGGCTTCGCGGTAACGGGGACCATGCTCTGCACCAGCGTGCTGGCCTTCATGGTGCTGCCGCGCGGCGCCGGAGACGGCAAGCGCGTAGCCTGGATCGCGGTGCTGAGCGTGCTGCTGGTGATAGACCTGCTGCTGTTCTCGGCCAACGTGCTCAAGATCCACGAAGGCGGCTGGCTGCCGCTGGCCGTGGGCATCGTGGTGTTCGTGCTCATGACGACCTGGCGGCAGGGCCGCCGGCTGTTGGCCGAGCTGCAGGCGCGCGATCGCCAGCCGCTCAAGGAATTCATGACCCAGCTCGAAGAGTATCCGCCCGCGCGCGTGCATGGCACGGCCATTTTCATGACCATGAGTTCGGGCTTTGTGCCGCCGGCGCTCTTGCACAATCTCAAGCACAACAAAGTGCTGCACGAGCAGGTGCTCTTTCTGACGCTCAAGGTGGCCGACGTGCCTTTCATCTCGGCCGAAGAACGCTTCGAGGTCGAGCGCGTCAGTCACTCGAGCTGGCAGGTCACCGTGCACTACGGGTTCAAGGAAGATTCCGACGTGCCCGAGGCGCTGCGCCTGGTGGGCGAGGCTTATCCCGAGCTGGACCTGGAGCCCATGCGCACGTCGTTCTACCTGTCGCGCCAGACGGTGGTGGGCGGCAGGCGCGCCATCATGCCGCGCTGGCGCCGCGGCATTTTCGCCTTCATGGCGCGCAACGGCACGCGCAGCACCATGTTCTTCAAGATACCGCCGAACCGGGTGGTGGAAATGGGGATGCAGATCGAGTTGTGATTTTTCGATCTGTTCGGGCCGTCCGCGGGCATCTGGCCATGCCTGCCGGAACCGGCTTGAAGCGCCCGGCCCGCATCGCTCAGCCTTTGATGAAATCGACAAAGGCTCGCAGCGGCGCCGGCAGGTGCCTGCGTCCGGGGTAATAGAGAAAAGGCCCCGGGAAGCTTTGCCACCAGGGTTCGAGCAGCGGCACCAACTGGCCGCTGTCCAAGTGCGGACGCAGCATTTCTTCCCAGAGATTGACGATGCCCGCGGCGTCCAGGGCTGCGCGCACCAGCATCGTGATGGCCAGGCCGGGCCGCACCAGCAGCGGGCCGGGCGGCGGGTCCAGATGGATGATTTCTCCGTCGCGCTCGAAATGCCAGAGCGGCTTTGCGCCGCCGGAGAACTGGCCACGCAGGCAGGCGTGGGCCAGCAGGTCGTGGGGATGCCCGGGGCGTCCGTGCGCGGCCAGATAGTCCGGCGAGGCCGCTACCGCGAAGCGTTGGACGCGCGGTCCGATCGGTATGGCGATCATGTCCTGTTCCAGACGCTCGTCGTAGCGGATGCCCGCGTCGCAGCCGACTTCGAGCAGGTTGACGAAACTGTCTTCGGCCAGGACTTCGACATGGATGCCGGGGTAGGTCTTCATGAACCGCGACAGGATGGGGGGCAGGATGGTCTGCGTGGCGTGGGCAGGCACATTGAGCCGCAGGGTGCCTACCGGTTTGTCGCGAAAACCGTTGAGCACGTCGAGCGCCGCTTCTATTTCGCTAAAGAGCGGAGACAGCCGATCCAGCAGGCGCCGGCCGGCTTCGGTCGGCGTGACGCTGCGTGTGGTGCGATTGAGCAGCCGCATGCCCAGACGGCTTTCCAGGCGCTGCACGGCCGTACTCAGGCTCGATGCCGACATGCCGCCTGCGCGTGCCGCGTCGCGAAACCCCCCGGCCCGGGCTACCGAGACGAAGGCGGTGAGATCGTTCATGTCCATGTTCGGAATTTCGTACAACCTGTTTGGATTTAGATAGATTATCAAACAGAGGGGTTCTGTTCATACTTCACGCCATACTCAATCAAGGAGCGTGAAATGCTTTATCCAGCGACTTATTCCTTTGCCGGGCGCACGATCAACCGCATGGGCTACGGCGCCATGCAACTGGCCGGGCCCGGCGTCTTCGGGCCGCCCAAGGACAAGGCGGCCGCGTTGGCCGTGCTGCGCGAGGCCCTGGCCGCCGGCGTGAACCACATCGACACCAGCGACTTCTACGGGCCGCACATCACCAATCGGATCATCCAGGAAGCGCTGCATCCGTATCCCGAGGACCTGCTCATCGTCACCAAGGTCGGAGCCGTGCGCGGCGACGATGCCGCATGGCTGCCGGCTCAGACTGCGGCGGACATCGAACGCGCAGTGCACGACAATCTGCGCAATCTGCGGCAGGACGCGCTCGACGTGGTGAACATGCGCATCATGGGCAATGTCCACGCGCCGTCCGAAGCTTCGATTGCGCGCCAGATCGAGGCGCTGGCGGCGTTGCAGCAGCGTGGGCTGGTGCGCCACATCGGGCTGAGCAACGTGACCGCCGCCCAGGTCCGGGAGGCGCAGGGAATCGCCGAGATCGTCTGCGTGCAAAACCACTACAACCTCGTGCACCGCGACGACGATGCGCTGATCGATGCGCTCGGGCAGCAGGGTATCGCCTATGTGCCGTTTTTTCCGCTGGGCGGGTTCACGCCCATCCAGTCGGACGAATTGAACCGGATCGCGGCATCGGCGGGCGCGACGCCCATGCAGCTGGCGCTGGCCTGGCTGCTGCACCGCGCACCGAACATTCTGTTGATTCCCGGGACCTCGTCGGTCGCCCATCTGCATGAGAACCTGAAGGCTGCCCGGTTGCCGCTGCCGGATGCCGTGCTGGCCGAGCTCGACCGGATCGGCAAAGCGGCGTGAGCCGCCGGCGCTTGCGCGCCATGCATATGAAAAAAGCTCCCGCGGGAGCTTTTTTCGCTGCCTATCTTGGCCCGCTTATTTTTTCTTGCTGTCCTGCAGCTGGGGCAGGGCGGCGCCGGCCGAAGGCAACAGCAAGCCCGCCTGGGTGTAGGTGAAGAGCTTGTGGCGCGTGTCGGTGATGTCGAGGTTGCGCATGGTGAGCTGGCCGATGCGGTCGGCCGGCGAGAAGGGCGCGTTCTCGACCTTTTCCATGGACAGGCGCTCGGGCGCGTAGGTCAGGTTGGGCGACTCGGTGTTGAGCAGGGAGTAGTCGTTGCCGCGGCGCAGTTCGACGGTGACTTCGCCGGTGATGGCGCTCGCCACCCAGCGCTGGGCGGTTTCGCGCAGCATGATGG
>CALGFL010000298.1 GCA_937881145.1 uncultured Bordetella sp. | reverse complement strand
CGCCCTGGTAGGGCTCGTTCACCTGCACGCGGTATCCTGCCGCGGTGAAGTGCCCGGATACCCATTGCGTGAACGCCGGATCCGCGCAAGTTCCGCGGCGATCGCTCACGACCAGATCGGGGCGCGTCCGGCCCGCATCGACGTTCATGGCGTTGCCGAACGATTTCATCGAATGGCAGTCCACGTGCCAGAGCGCGCCGTGCCGCTCCCAGGCCGATTCGCCGGCCTGCAGGAGCGCGGCGCGGTAGGGCAGGTAGTAGGCGTCGATGCGCCGGCGCACTTCGGCGACCGACAGCTTGCGGTCGTAGAGCGGTATGCCGGGCAGCGCGTAGCGGCGGATCAGCCCCATGCCGCGCTGCGTATACGGCTGCGGCGAGAGCGGCTCGGGCCAGGGTTCGGCCAGCAGTTCGGCGTCGATGTCGGTGACGGCACGGTTCGGGTCGATATAGGCGCGCGGGAAATGCGCGCTTATCAATGCGCCGCCGCGCGCCGGCACGCCGGACCATAGCTCGTCCACGAAGGCGTCCCACGAGGTGAGGATGGCGTCGCGCGGCGCGATGGTGCCGAAATCATCGGGCAGCTCCATGCCGCTGTGGGGGGAGTCGAAAACAATGGGAAGCGGTTCGGCCGTCGGCATGGCAACGGTGTACGGCGCGCGCGATGCAGGCAGATTCGGGCGGATCATGGAGCAGAGATGCCGATATTGTTTGTTTTAAACAATAAAACAGTGTTTTATATACAGTTCGAAGCGTAAGTCGATTCCGTGCGAATGGTGATCAGGGTTTTCCCTTTATTGTCGTCGTGACGCCGCTGCGCGGCCAGGGAGCCGGGTAAACGCTAGCCCGGGAATATTGACGCAGATTCCGTATCCGCTTAATCTAATTTAATCAGCATACTGATCACTTTTGAGGCCCGGTCACGATGACTTTCACACACGCAGCCAATCTTTCTGACCTGGTCGAAGACGAGCCGCTGGCGGTCAGGCTCGGCGACGAACAGATCGCCCTGTATCGGCTCGATGGCGAGGTCTACGCCGCGCACAACGTGTGTACGCACCAATTCGCCTTGCTGAGCGATGGCTATATGGAAGACGGGTGCATCGAATGTCCGCTGCATCAAGGCAAGTTCGACATCAAGACCGGCGCGGCGATGTGCGCGCCGGTCACGCAATCGATACGCGTGTATCCGGTCAAGGTGGAAGGCGACCGGATCATGATCGACCTCTGACCGGCGTGCTGTCATGACGCAAGAAACTATTTTGATCGTCGGCGCGGGCCAGGCTGGCGGACAGGCGGTCCAGGCTTTGCGCGAGAACGGTTTCGGCGGCCGCATCGTGCTCGTGGGCGACGAGCCGTGGCGTCCCTATGAGCGTCCGCCCTTGTCCAAGGACGTGCTCCTGGCGCCGAGCGACGACGATTGCTTCAAGGGCTGGATGCACGAGGCGCAGTTCTACGAAGCGTGCGCCGTGGAACTGCGTCGCGGCGTCGTCGCGCGGCTGGACACCGGCAGGCGCGTCGCCATTCTGGCCAACGGGCAGGAGCTGCCTTACGACAAGTGCCTGCTGGCGACCGGCGGACGCGCCCGCCAGATCGATCAGGCGCCTTGCGGCGCGCGCATCGCCAGCCTGCGCACGCTCGATGACGCGATGCGCCTGCGCGGCCTGATCGCGCAAAGCCGGGCGGTCGCGGTCATCGGCGGCGGCTTTCTCGGTCTCGAGTTCGCCGCCAGCGCGAGCAAGCGCGGGCTGCAGGTAACAGTGTTCGAGCAGGGGACGCGTCTGCTGCCTCGTGCGCTACCGGCCATGATCGCGCAAAAGCTGCGAGCCAAGCACGAAGGCGAGGGCGTGCGCATTGTGCTCGATTCGGGCGCGCTGCATATCGAGGAGGGTGAAACGGGCGTCGTCGTCACCGGCAAGGATGCCGGCGCGGCGCCGTTCGACTTCTGCGTGATCGCCGTCGGGCAAGTGCCCAACGACGACGTGGCGCGCGCTTCGGGCATCGAGACGAACAATGGCATCGTGGTGGACCGCTATTGCCGCACCTGCGCGCCGCACGTCTATGCGGCGGGCGATTGCGCCAACTTTCCTTTCGGGGGCACGGGGCAGACCTTGAGGCTGGAGTCCTGGCAGAACGCCCAGCAACAGGCGATCGTCGCCGCCAGGAACATGCTGGGCGAATCTTGCGCCTATCGTCACCCCCCTTGGTTCTGGACCGACCAATACGACTGGAACATCCAGATGCTCGGCTTGCTGGATGCGGGCATCGACCGCTGGATCGAGCGCCCCGGCGCGGACGGGAAATCGATGCTGATCGGTTTGCGCGGCAGTGTCGTGGTCTATGCGCTGGCCATCAATCAAGGCGGCGAGCTGCGCGCGATCAGGCGTTTGGTGGAACAGGCCGTGCTCGTGGATCCGGAGCAGCTTGCCGGCACGAGCGGCAAGCTGCGGGAGGTCGAGCGCCAGGCCCATGAATAAGTCATACGG
>CALGFL010000297.1 GCA_937881145.1 uncultured Bordetella sp. | reverse complement strand
AACCGCTGCCGAAGGACGAACCCATGTCGGCGCCCTTGCCTTGCTGCAGCAGGACCAGAACGATGATTGCCAGCGCCGTCAGGAATTGGACGGCCAGCAGGAGGGTGGTAAAGGACATGATGACTCCAGATCGGAAACTTTCAGGCTGCGGCGATGCGCAGGAATTCTTCGGCGACGAGCGCGGCGCCGCCCACCAGCGCGCCATCGATGTCGGCCATGGCAAAAAGGCTGGCGGCATTGGCGGCCTTGACGCTGCCGCCGTAGAGCACCTGCACCTGGGGCGTGCCCAGCGCGGCCAGCTCGGCGCGGATGGCGGCATGGACGTCTTGCGCCTGCTCGGGTGTGGCGCTGCGGCCGGAGCCGATAGCCCAGATGGGTTCGTAGGCAAGAACCATGCGGGCGACGGCGTCCGCCCCCAGGGCCAGCACGGGAGTGAGCTGGCGCCGGATGACGGCCAGCGTCTGACCGGCTTCGTGTTCGTTCAGCGTCTCGCCCACGCACACGACCGGAGTGAGGCCCGACTGTAGCGCGGCACGGGCCTTGTCGGCCACGGTCTGGTCGGTTTCGCCATGATAGGCACGGCGTTCGGAATGCCCGGCCAAAACCCAGCGGCAAGCGAAGTCTTTAAGCATGGCGGCCGAGACTTCGCCCGTATAGGCGCCCTTCTCGTGCGCGCTTACGTCCTGGGCGCCCCACGATACGGCGCTGCCCTGCAAGGCCTGCGCGGCTTGGGCCAGGTACGGGAAAGGCACGCAAACGCCGATCTGGCTGGACGAGTTCGTATCCGCCGCGCGCAGCGCAGCCAGAAGCAGCTCGTTCTCGGCGAGACTGCCGTGCATCTTCCAGTTGCCCAGGACGAGCCTGGCACGAGCTTGTTGGGTCATAGCAAAGGGAGGGATATTGCCGCCCGGAATCCTCCGAGCTAAACCTGTGATTGTATCCTGTCGCCGCGAAGCGTGCCTGGCCCTGTTTTTGCCGCCGGCTTGTTCCAGGGCAAAAACCGCGGGCAGCTGCCCCCAGGGGCAGCATGGGGTCTTTTTCGAGAGGTTGTTATCATGCTGGTGGCGGACCACCGCCTGCGCCCCGGCGGGGCATTTCCGCATTCAGGAACCCAGATGTCCAAGACCTTCAAGATCGGCACCCGCGCCAGCCTCATGGCGGTGCGGCAGACCGAGGCCATCATCCAGGCGCTGCAGGCGCAGTTTCCCCAGCATCGCTTCGAGATGGTCACCCGCCAGGCGCGCGCCGATCTCGACCTGAAAAGCCGCCTGGGCGCCCTGGGCGGCAAGGGCGGCGCCTTTGTTACCGCCATGCACGAGGTGTTGCTCGCGGGCGAAGCCGACATGGTCATGCATTCGCTCAAGGACCTGCCGGGCAACGAAGAATACTACGCCGATACGCGCTTCTCGATCGGTGCCTGCCTGCCGCGCAGCGATCCGAGCGACGCGCTGGTGCTCAAGCAAGGGCTGGCGGCCGATACCGTTCCTGCCACGATCGGCACCTCGTCGGTGCGGCGCTCCGCTTTCCTGCGCAGGCTGTACCGCAACGCGCGCGTCGTTCCCTTCCGCGGCGCGGCCGACAAGCGCATCGCCCGCCTGGACGACGATACGCCCATGGAATTCAACTACGGCGGCAAGACGCCGCCGCTCGATGCCCTGGTGCTGGCGCATGCGGGCCTGGCACGTATCGGCCTGGGCGACCGCATCTCGCGCGTCTTCACGCCCGACGAGATGTGCCCGGCCGTGGGCCAGGGCGTGATCGTGGCCGAATATGCCACCGGCAACGAAGAAGCCCAAGCCTTGCTGGCCGCGATCAATCATCGCGAAACCATGTACTGTTATCAGGCCGAACGCGCCCTGCTGCGCGCACTCAACGGCCACTGCGACTCGCCCATCGGCGGACACGCCTGGATCGAGGACGGCCAGCTCAAGCTGCGCGGCATCGTAGTGTCGATGGACGGCACCAGCGCCGTCGAAGTGTTCGACAGCAGCAGCAACATCGATCCGGTATCGCTGGGCCTGCGCGCGGGACAGCGGCTGAACAAGCTGGGCGCGCAATCCATCATCGAAGAAACGCGCTACGCGGAGTGATTCCCGCGCGGGCGCGGGCTCGCGCCGGCATGCATGACGATGGATTATCATGCTGCCTGCCTTCAGGGTGTGTGGCCGAGCGGTTTAAGGCACCGGTCTTGAAAACCGGCGAGGGGTCAAACCCTCCGTGAGTTCGAATCTCACCGCACCCGCCACTATGTTCGTCCTATGCAGGCCTGATCGCCAGCACCGCATCGATGTCGGGTTCGTCGATCTGCTCCGGGCTCAGGTACTGCTGGGCATAGCGTCGCCAGATGCCTTCCTTGAGGAAGAGATCCAGCAGGTCCGGATCCAGGTGCCTGTCGTTTTTCATGGCGCCCATGATGCGTATGGCCTCGCTGAGCTTTTTTGCCTTTTTGTAAGGCCGGTCGGCGGCGGTCAGGGCTTCGAACACGTCGGCAATGGCCATGCTGCGCGCCACCACGCTCATGTCTTCGCGCCGCAGGCCGCGCGGGAATCCAGTGCCGTCCATACGCTCGTGATGGCCGCCGGCGAATTCCGGCACTTGCCGCAGCGCGCCCGTCAACGGCAGGTCTTGCAGCATGACGATGGTGCGCGTCATGTGCCGGTTGATCTCGTAGCGCTCTTCGGCGGTCAGCGTGCCGCGGCCGATGGACAAGTTGTAGATCTCGCCCAGGTTCAAGCGATGGCGCGGCGGCTTCATGCTGAAGCCGCCCTGGCTTTCCATTTCACCGAGCCGGTTGTCGCGATGCTCGATGAGATGCTCGGCGCGGTCGCTCAATAGAGGCTCCTGGACCGGCAGCACGGTGGCGGGCACGCGATCTTTACGCAGTTTCTCGTCGCGGGATATGCCGATGCGGTCATCGAGCGTACGCACCCAGGTGCGCTCACCGATATTGCGCAGGCGCGCGATGTCCACGTCGGCCATCGCTTCGCCGCCTTCGTTGCAGGCCGCCACGAACGCGAAGTCCGCATCCAGCGCGGTTAGCTCCGCGTCGCGTATCGCAGCCAGCGCCTGCGCATCGCCGCCCTGCGCCATGCCGCGCCAATAGTCGGCATGGCAGCAGGCCTTGAGCAGCTCGAAGCGCATGCGGATCTCGTGCAGCCGGTCGTAGATCGTCTCCAGCTTAGTGGCCTTGTCGACCACGTATTCGGCGGTGGTGAGCTTGCCGCAATCGTGCAGCCATCCGGCCACTTCGACCGCCTCCCATTCTTCCGGTGAAAGGGCGAAATCCGCGAACGGCTCCGTGCGCGCAGCCTGGGCCGCCTGCGTCAGCGCCATGGTCAGCATGGGCACGCGCTGGCAATGCCCGCTGGTGTAGGGCGACTTGGCGTCGATCGCATTGGCGATCATGCGGATCGTGGCGTCCAGCAGGCTCTTGCGCGCCTTGAGCAGCTGCCGGGTCTCGATGGCGATCGCCGCCGTGCCCGACAAGGCGCGCGCCACGGCCAGGCTCGCGTCGGACATCGAGGCCCGGGCATCGGCCCGCACCGCCAGCAGCAGGCCGCCGATC
>CALGFL010000296.1 GCA_937881145.1 uncultured Bordetella sp. | reverse complement strand
TTCCGATCTCAGACTCGAGGTGCTGTTCAAGGTGTCGCGCAAGGCCGCGCCGATCTGGTCGAAGGGCACCTTGTCGAGCTTGTTCAGGATGTTGCCCACCTGCTCCTGCAGCTGGTCGAGCTGGCCCGGCACCGTCGGGATGAGAGGCGGGTCGGAATGGACGAACTCCACGGGCGGCGCATTGGGAAAGTTGTCGATCGCAACGTAAAGTTGCCCGCTGAGCAGGCTAGCCGGCCGCAACTGCGCACGCATGCCGAAGCGAATCATCGCGGCCAGCATTCTGTCGGCCGAAGCCTGCTTGCCGTCGTTGAAGCGCTTTTCCATGTTTCCGAGCACGTGCCCCAGCAACTCGGGGTACAGCGTGGCATCGACCACCGTGTACAGGTGCCGCTTCTTCATGTCGTAGTCGATGTCGATGGCCGTGACCTTGCCCAGGGCGATGCCCTGGAATTCCACCGCCGCGCCCACCGCAAGGCCGCGCACCGATTGATCGAAGCGCATCTGCACGGGGTAGGCAAAACCGCGCGGCACCGACTGGGCTTCGGCTTGGCTGCCGTAAAGCTTGAATTGCGTGTTCGCGTCGGCCACCTGGTCGTGGCCGCCATCGGCCGGTGTATCGAAAGCGACGCCGCCCAGAAGCAACGACACCAGCGACTCGGTGCGCATCTTCACCCCGTCGCCGTTGACCGACACGTCCACGCCGCTGGCGTTCCAGAAGCGCGTCCTGTCGGTCACGAAACGGTCGTTGGGCGCATCGACGAAGACGTCGACGTCCACGGCCGCGCCCGACGGCTCGAGCCGATAGCCCACCACACGGCCCACGCTGATACGCCGGAAGTAAACCGGCGAACCGACGTCCAGCGAACCCAGGTTTTCGGCCTTGAGCGTGAAGATCTTGCCGGCCCGATCGTGCGTGACGGGCGGCGGGGTTTCCAGGCCGACGAAATTGTCCTGCTCGGTCGCCTTGGCAATCTTGGGCACGTCCACGTCGATATAGGCGCCCGACAATAGCGTGCCCAGGCCGGACACGCCGTTAAAGCCCAGGCGCGGCCGCACCACCCAGAAGCGCGTGCCTTCGCGCGCGATGTCGGCGGCGTCTTTGTTGAGCGCGGCCTCGACCATCACCTTGTTGCGATCGTCGCTGAAATAGATGCGTTGCACCGTGCCGATCACCACGTCCTTGTAGCGCACCTGGGTCTGGCCCGCGACCAGGCCGTCGGCGGTGTCGAACTGAATGGTGATGTCGGGTCCGGCTTTCATCCAGGCATGCACCACCATCGACAGGCCGGCCAGGGCCGCCACCAGCGGCACCAGCCAGATCCAGGAGATGCGGCCTCGGGATTTGCGCACGGCGACCGAACGCACGGCGGGCTTGTCCGAAGGGGGCGTCTGGTCAACCATTCAATGCGACTCCTTCAAGCGCGACGATGCGCCGTTTGTGTGCTCCACGTCCCAGGCGCGGCGCGGATCGAAGCTCATGGCGGCCAGCATGGTCAGCACCACTACCAGGCCGAACGCCGCCGCGCCGGGATCGGCGCTGATACGCATCAGGCCGGGAAAATTCGCCAAGGCCGACAGCAGGATAACCACGAACACGTCGAGCATGGACCACTGCCCGATGATTTCGACCATCTCGTACAACCTCGTGCGCGACTTCAGCCCGCTGGTATCGCCCCACTGCACCCGCAGAACCAGCAGCAGCAGAGCCAGCAGCTTGGTCATCGGCACGACCACGCTGGCCACGAACACGATGAGCGCGATGTCCCAGGCGCCGCCATGCCAAAGCTCGACCACGCCACCGAGAATCGTGTGGCTGCTGTCGCCAACCACCGAGGTAATGTGCATGACCGGCAGGACGTTGGCCGGAATGTAGAGAATCGCCGCGGCCAACATCAGTGCCCAGGTGCGTGCCAGGGATTGCGGTTTGCGATTATGCAATACGGCGCGACAACGCACGCAGTGCTGCGCGTGTCTGCCGGACTGTCCGTCGGCCGTATGTTCGGCCATGTCCTGCACCAGCCCGCAGGCATGGCAGCCTGCCAGAACCCGGCCGTGCACATATTGCGGCTCGGGCGCGTCGGCCAGGCCGGCGTCTTCGGCATGGCGCCACAACGCCTGAGGAGACAGCCTGCCCACGATGGTGAGCAACACGGTAAGCAGGCCGAAGGCCGGCAACCCCAAGCCCACGTGCACCTGCACGGAGCTGGCCAGCTTGACCAGCGACACGATGGCGCCCAGCAGAAAGACCGGCACCATGCTCCAGGGCCGCAGCCAGCCCAGCAGGCGGCAGACCTGCGCCATGTCGGCCGGCATCCGGCCCCGGGCCAGGGGCAGCAGCACCCACAGCAAGGCGAGCAGCTGCAACAGCGGCAACGCAAAACCGGCCGTGCCCGTCATGATGGCCACGGACCAATGATGCTGCTGCCAGGTGATGGCTATCGCGTCGAGCAAGGTGGCGCTGCGCTCGGCGCCGTAGACCTCGATGCGCGCCACGGGAAAGGCGTTGGCGATGCAGAAGACGATGAAGCTCGCCACGCTGAGGGCGAGCCAGTCGTTGAGGGTAAGGCGGCTAAAGCGCCACAGCACCGTGCCGCAGCGCCCGCACGCCGCCAGTTCGCCGTGCCGCAGACTGCGCCGGCGCTGAATGCTGGCGCAATGCTCGCAGGCGATCAGCGACTGGTTGTCCAGGGGCTGATCGTCCCGGGGTCGATCGTGCCGGTGTTGATCGTCCAGGTGTTGAGCGTTCAATGGCCGGTCGTCCAGGACCTACTCGGCCAGCGCGACTTCCTCGGAAGGCGTCGAGCTGCCCGCGGGCTTGTGGTCCTCGAAACTGACAACGACCTTGTCCGACTCGTCGATATCGACGGTGACCGA
>CALGFL010000295.1 GCA_937881145.1 uncultured Bordetella sp. | reverse complement strand
CGATGCTGGGCAGGTTGAGCGTCGCGATCTTGCCGCCGCTGGCCGGATTGGCCGCCGTGAAGTTGGCGCCCGTTTCATCGAACAGCAGGCTGGCCTTGGCCGCCTTGGCCAGGTCGACACGGCCGGAACCGCGTTCCCAGATACCGGCTGGCGAGCCGTCCTGCTTGACCACGCCGTCGGTCTTGGCGGTCATCATCATGGCCGAGCGGATCTGCGTCGGCGACCATTCCGGATGCAGCGCGCGCAGCAGCGCCGCGGAACCGGCAATGTGCGGCGTCGACATCGAGGTGCCGTCCTCCAGCGCCACCGCGCTTGGGTCGCCCATGAATGCGGCGAGGATGGCCACACCCGGTGCAGCGACCTCAGGCTTCACGATGGCCTGGCCGCTGAGACCGGCATTGGGTCCGCGCGAACTGAAGTCGGCGATGACATCGCCCTGCCCGCTGAGATAGCTCTTCAACGGCAACAGCACGGAAGCCGTCGCGTTGGCCGGATCGGTGCTGATTTGCGCGTAGACAGGATTCCATTCGTCGAAAGTCATCGAGTACGACGTATCGGACGCGCCAAGATTCAGATAGGCCGTATCGACGAAAATCACGCCGGCCGCGCCTGCGGCCAGCGCATTGTTGCGGCGCGTGCCGCTACCGCAGCCGCTGTTGTTGCCGTCCAGATGCAGCGCGGCGATGCCCTTCTGGAAGATCGCCGGCGGCGAGGCGCCCTCGAACCCGTCGCCGAAGATGCGCTCGCTGGCGGTGACGTCGCGATCGAAGGTGTGCGCGCTCGCGAACGCCGAGCAGCCGTCGTTGTTGCCATTGGCGAAACCGGGGCTCTGCGTAATCGGCAGGTTGACCAGGTCGCTCGCAGGCTGCGGATTGGCGCCAGGACGCGCCGCCAGATTGACCGTATTCGCCGGCGGCGTACCGGGACCGGTCAAGTTGAAGGTGTAGCCGAGAACCTGGTCGTCAGTGGACGCGGCGGCCGTGGCCACCCAGGGTTCGACGTGGCTGACCGTCGAGGCGGCCGGGCCGTCGTTGCCGGCAGCGGCAACGACGAAGATGCCCGCGTTCTGCGCACCGAGGAACGCCATCGAGGTGCTGTCCGTCCAGGGCGACGTGCCACCGCCGATGGAGAACGTGAGCACATCCACGATGCCGTCGGCGACCGCCTGGTTGGCGGCCGCCGTGGTGGATGTGGTCGGGCACAGGCCGCCGCCATCCGAATTGCGCGTATAACAGGTGTCGTAGGCGACCAGGGACGCATGCGGCGCCACGCCGGAGATGGTGAAGTCGCCGCCGCTCAAGGTGACATTGGCGTGATTGCCAGCCGCCGTGCTCGCGGTATGCGAACCATGGCCGTTGGAGTCGGTCGCGCTCGCTTCTTCGGTCCAGGTGCCCTCCGTACCGCAGCCGTTGCCGGCGCTGCAGATGCTGTAGACGAAATCGTACAGGCCGATCAGCTTGGCGTTGCAGTGGCCTTCGTCCACGCCGCCCGGCTGGCACAGGCCCAGATAGTTCCCCGCGCCCAACGGGTTGGCGTAAACGTAACCGTCGACCGGTCCGGGCGAGGCGAACGATGGACTGGTGAAGTTGATGCCGGAATCGATGTCGCCGATGACGATGCCTTCGCCTTGCGTGGCGAGACCACCGGTGGCGCTGCCGTCCCAGATCTTGTCCGCGCCGATGAAGGACGTGCTGCGGTTGGTCAGCAGCGGCTGGAGTTTTTCCGCATCCACCAGCAGCACGTCGTCGCGTTTGGCGAGTTCGGACGCCTCGGCCGGAGCAAGCTCGACCACGACGCCGTTGACGGCATGCTGAAATTGCAGGATCGCATTGAGCGGCCGCTTCAATTGCGTGCCGGCTGCGCTGAGGAACTGGTTCTGGCGGTCGCGCAGGTAGTTCGCGTATATGACGGCTTCCTTGGACTTCACGTCCAGGCGGCCGTTCGCCACGTTGCGGGAAATCTTCGGATAGCCCGACACGAGGCCATCGTAGGTGGCCACCGGTTCTTCCTTGAGGATAACCGTATAGCGCGCGACATCGGCATGTACGTTCAAATGAAGCTGCTTGCCGGTGGAACCGTCCTTGACCACCGCCGCCCCGACCGCCGGCGCGTTGCGCAGGAGCGAAAGCGAAGATGCGGGCGGATTGGCCGATGCCCCGGAAGCCAATGTGATGGCGATGGCGCCGGCCAGCGTGGTCAGACGATTATTCAAATTGACGCGAACTTTCATGCCGATGTCCCCAGGAAAAACGAAAAACGGGCGGCCCGCGCAAGTTGCGCAGGTTCGGTTCGTGGGTGCTGAAGATTTCCACGCGGATCCCAGCATCCGCGATGGCTCGTGCGCGATCCCCATCGCAGGCAAGCGGCGCAGATTTATCATGCAAATCCGGGCCGGCACAATTATGATTTTCTTATCATGGTTTCTTTATAGACGTGACCGCAGAATGCTTCGCCCGCGTGCCTGTGCTTGCGTCATCCCGAATCGACAAGGACTTCTGCATGAAAGAAACGCACGCCGGCCAACGCAAAGGCTCCCTCGCCTGCGTCGGCATCGGCATCACGCTCGGCTCGCACCTGACGCCGCTCGCGAGCAGCCATATCGAACAGGCCGACGTGGTCTTCCTCGCCGTGTCGGACGGCATCGTCGAAAAGTGGATCGAAGCCATGCATCCGGACGTGCGCAGCCTGCAACCGTTCTACGCCGAGAACAAACCGCGCGCGAAAACCTACCGCGAAATGGTGGGCGCCATCCTCACCGAAGTACGCGCAAACAAGAAGGTCTGCGTTGCGTTCTATGGCCATCCCGGCGTGTTCGCCTGGGCGCCGCACGAGTCCATCCGCATCGCGCGCAAGGAAGGCTACTTCGCGCACATGGAGCCGGGCATTTCGGCCGAGGATTGCCTGTACGCAGATCTCGGCATCGATCCCGGCGCGTTCGGCTGCCAGCATTACGAGGCCAGCCAGCTGCTCTACTACAAGCGCCGCATCGATACGAGCGCTTATCTGGTGCTGTGGCAGATCGGTTCCGTGGGCGACAAGGGCCGGGGTGCATCGCCCAGCGGCAATGCCTACCTTCAAGTCCTGGTGGAGCGGCTGGCCAAGGATTACCCGCTCTCGCACAAGGTCGTTCTCTACCGCGCCGCGACGCTGCCGATCCACGCGCCGAACATCCGGCGCATCGCGCTGCGCAAACTCGCCGACGCAAGAATCGACGCGGCGGATACGCTCGTGATTCCGCCGGCACGCAAGCTCGATCCGGACGTAAAAACGCTTGGACGTCTGGCGCGATTGGATAAAGCCGAATCGTGATTCTCACGCCGCGCCTGCGCCTGCGCGCACTGACGCTGGACGATCTTGCCCTGTTCCGTGCCCTGTATTGCGATCCGGGCACCATGCGCCATGTCGGCAAGCCGTTGTCGCGCACCCTCGCTGCCGCCAGCCTGCACGCCACGTTGGCGGCCACGCGCAAGCCCGGCGGGCTGCGGTTCTACACCATCGTCGAGCGCCAGTCGCGCCGCGGTGTCGGGCTGTGCTCGCTGCGCCCGGCGGCGTGGGACGAATGCGGCGTCGAGGCCGGGCTCATGCTGCTGCCTGCCGCGCGCGCGCGCGGCTATGCGCACGAGGCGCTGCGTGCGCTCATCGGCGACGCATTTTTCCGATTGCCCATCGAGGCGGTTTGGGTGCAGTATCGGCGCGCCAACGTGGACGCAGCCCGGCTATTCGACAGCCTGGATTTTGACCAAGCATCTTTGCCCGGCGCTGGCACAAGTGTCCGCCGTTGTGTCAGGATTCCACCGCGGCCGCAACGGCGCGATCATCCATACCAACCAGCAAGGGGAGCCACCATGTCGAACATCATCGGTTTTCTGGAACAAGCCGGCGCAAACGCCGCCATGCGGCATGACAGCCGCGACGGTATGCTGAAGGCCATGCGTGAAGAAGAAATTGCGCCGGAGCAGCGGAATGCCCTGCTGCACGCGCAGCGCTCGATGCTGGATGATCTGACCGGCGCGCGCGCGACCATGTACTGCAAGAACGAATCCATCGCGCCACCCAAAAAGAAGAAAGCTCCAGCCAAGAAGAAACCTGCGAAAAAGGCTCCCGCCAAGAAGGCGCCGGCCAAGCGCAAGCGCTGAGTTTTGCCGGTGGCCTACAACGGCCGATCATGAAAATATTGAGGAAATCGCGCCCGGCCGTTCTGGTCGGGCGCCTACTTGGCATCTTGGCCCTGCTGATCGGCACGCTCGGTTTTTCCGCGACCGAAAGTGTCGATGCGCTTGGGCAGCGCGCCGACCAGATCAAATACATTCACAACGATGAATATCTGACGATCCTCAAACGGCTGGATGCGCAATCCGACAGTTTGACGGGTCTGGAGCGCGACTGGCTCGCGTATTTCCACGCTTGGCAATTTGGTTACAGTGGCGAGTACGAGAAAGCTCTGGCCGCGTTTCAGACTCTGCTTGCACACACCCATGACCCAACCATTCGCGCA
>CALGFL010000294.1 GCA_937881145.1 uncultured Bordetella sp. | reverse complement strand
CAAATGGGACCCCGCCAAATACGACCTGAGCCCGGGCTACGGCCATATCGCCCTGCAGGTAGACGATGCCTAAGACGCCTGCGCCACGGTCCAGGCCAAGGGCGGCAAGGTAACGCGCGAAGCCGGCCCCCTGAAGCACGGCACCACGGTCATCGCCTTCATCGAAGACCCCGACGGCTACAAGATCGAATTCATCCAGCGCAAAACGCAGCAGAGCTGAACCCCTCGCGCACGTAGACTTCATCCATGATTCACCCCATCCTCAAAATGGGCGACCCGCGCCTGCTGCGCGTGGCCGCGCCCGTCGCGAACTTCGGCACGCCCGAGCTCGAAGTGCTGATCGCCGACATGTTCGAAACCATGGTCGCCGCCCACGGCGTGGGCCTGGCCGCGCCGCAGATCGGCGTGGACCGGCAATTGGTGATCTTCGGCTTCGAGCACAACGAGCGCTACCCCGACGCGCCCGCCGTGCCGCTCACCGTGCTGTGCAATCCCGTCATCACGCCGCTGTCGGACGAAATGGAAGACGGCTGGGAAGGCTGCCTCTCCGTGCCCGGCATGCGCGGCGAGGTCCCGCGCTACCGCCGCATCCGTTACAGCGGCTTCGACCCTCAAGGCGAGCCCATCGAACGCGAAGCCGAAGGCTTTCACGCGCGCGTGGTGCAGCACGAATGCGACCACCTCATCGGCCGCCTCTACCCCTCCCGCATCCGCGACTTCGCGCGCTTCGGCTTCACCGAGGTGCTCTTCCCCGGGATGGATCCGAACAACGACGATTGATCAATCAATCGACTCGCGCTCGAGCATTGCCGCTCATTCCCGAGATGTTCGCGGCAAGAACGAAAAAAAGCCGTGACACCTACTTCTGCGGCGCCGGCAAATAAGGAATGATCGCGTGCGCAATATTCGGCACGGCCAGGCTCTGCAGCCACACCTTGCCCGGCCCCGACAGATTCGCGACGAACAACCCATCCCCGCCGAAGAGCACATTCTTGATGCCCTTCATCAGCGTCATGTCGAAACCCACGCTGGCCTCGAACATGCCGATATGCCCCGGATGCACGCGCAGCGCCTCGCCCGGCGCCAGATCGTAGAAAACCACGTCCCCGCCCAGTTCCACCCAGGCGCTGCCGCTGCCGCCCAGCTTCTGCATGATGAAGCCTTCCCCGCCGAAAATGCCGGCGCCCAGCGACTTCTGGAACCCGATCGACAGCTCCACATCCCGAGTGCCGCACAGAAAGCCATGGCGATGCACCATGTAGTTGGACTGCGGATTCAACTCGATCTGCACGATCTGGCCCGGCATCTTGGAAGCGAAAGCCACCATGCCCTGGCCCGACGCCACCTCGTAGGTATTGAGGAACAGCCCGCCGCCCGACAAGGCGCGCCCGATGGCGCCGAAAATGCCCTTGGAGCCGCCGGCGCCCATCCTGGTCTGCAGTTCGACGTTGGTGGACATCCATGAGAACTGCGCGGGCTCGGAGATGATCTGCTCGCCCGGCCCGAAAGTCAGTTGCAGAACCGGCATGGTATTGCCGGAGATTTCGGCTTGCATGATGGCTACTCCTTTTTTAAACGGACAAGACGATGCGTGCCGCCGGCGCCAGCATGTATCATCGAACGGCCCTGCCTTTGCCGGCGGTTCCCGGACTTATAACGCACCCTGAAGACGCATCCGTGAAAATCGTCATCGCCCCCGACTCGTTCAAGGAAAGCCTGTCCGCGCCCGCCGTGGCGCAAGCCATCGCGCAAGGCGTGCTCAAGGCCGCGCCGCACGCGCAGGTCGTCTGCGTGCCCATGGCCGACGGCGGCGAAGGCACGGTGCAGGCCGTGCTGGCCGCCACCGGCGGGCAGTGGCGCGAAACCGAAGTGCGCGGCGCCCTGGACGAACCGCGGCAAGCCGGCTGGGGCTGGCTGGGCGCGGGCAGCGCCGTCATCGAGATGGCCACGGCCGCCGGCCTGGAACTCGTCCCGCCCGACCAACGCCGGCCTCTGCGCGCCAGCAGCTACGGCGTGGGCCAACTGGTGCGCGCCGCGCTCGACGCGGGTGCCACCCGCATCATCCTGGGCCTGGGCGGCTCGTCCACCAACGACGGCGGCGCGGGCATGATCGCGGCGCTGGGCGCGCGCCTGCTCGACGCGCAGGGCCGCGAGCTCCCCGGCGGCGGCGGCGCGCTGGGCGCGCTGGCCTCGGTGGATCTGTCGGGCCTGGACCCGCGCCTGAAGCAGACGCGTTTCGACGTCGCCTGCGACGTCGACAATCCGCTGTGCGGCCCCAAGGGCGCGGCGCACATCTTCGGGCCGCAGAAAGGCGCCACGCCCGAACAGGTGCTGGAACTCGACCGCAATCTGTCGCACTACGCCGACATCTGCGCACGCCATCTGCCGCATGATGCACGCGATCTGCCCGGGGCCGGCGCGGCCGGCGGCCTGGGCTATGCGGCGCTGGCCTTTCTGGGCGCGCGCTTTCATCCCGGCGTGGAGCTGGTGGCCGAAATCAGCGGATTGGAACAGGCCCTGGAGGGCGCGGCCCTGGCCTATACCGGCGAAGGCCGCATGGACGCGCAGACCCTGCACGGCAAGACGCCGGCCGGCGTGGCCCGCCTCGCGCACGGGCTGGGCGTACCTGTCGTGGCCCTGGCCGGCTCGCTGGGCGAAGGCTACGAAGCTCTGTACAACATCGGCATCACTGCCGCTTTCAGCCTGGCCGGCGGCCCGATCAGCCTGGCCGAAGCGGTCAAGCAGGCGCCGGCCTTGCTGGCCCAGCGCGCCTGCGACGCGACGCGCTTGTGGCTGGCGGCCGGCAAGCGCCGGCTCTAGCGCCGGCTTTCAAGACCGGGGCTAGAACAGCCCCGTCAATACGCCGAGCGCCGCGCCGCCGAACAGTATCCACAGCGGATGCACTTTCCTGGCAAACAGCGATAACGCGGCCGCCGCCACCACGATGCAGCCCAGGACGAAGCCGCTCGCGGCCACCTTGGTGATGAGCCACGCGCTGGCCACGACCAGGCCGGCCGTCACCGGCACCAGCGCCGCCTGCACCTGCGCGCGCCCGGGCCTGTCCTTGAATCGTTCCCACAGCCCCATCACGACGATGGTGATGAGATACGAAGGCAGGAACATGCCCAGGGCCGACGCCAGCAGTCCCGGCAGCCCGGCGATGTGCCAGCCCAGCAGCGTCACGATCATGAGGTTCGGCCCGGGCGCGGCCTGGCTGAGCGCGAACAGCGCGTTGAAATCGGCCGCCGTCATCCAGTGATGTACCGAGACGACCTGTCGCTGCATCTCGGGCAGGATGGTGTTGCCGCCGCCGAAAGCCAGCACCGACAGCTGCGAGAAAATCCCGAACAGGGTTGCGAGCACGCCGATCATTTGCGCTGCCTCCAGACCACCAGGGCGGCGCTGGCCAGCGAAAGGCCCACCATGCCGTAGAGCAGGGGAAACCGCGCGAGCGCGATCACCGCGAAGCTCAGGCACGCCATCGCCATGGCCGGTTTGTCGCGCAAAAGCGGCCTGGCGACCTTCACGCCCATGGCGATCATCAGTCCCGATGCCGCCGCGGCCAGCCCGGCGAACAGGTGCTGCACATAGACATCGTTGCGAAAGTGGTCGTAGATCAGGCCCAGGAGAATCACGACGACCCCAGGCACCGTGATCAGCCCCAGCAGCGCCGCCAGGCCGCCCCTGGCCCCGCGAAACCGCATGCCCACCGCCACCGACATATTGATGATGTTGCCGCCCGGCAGGAACTGGCACAGCGCAAGCAGCTCGGCGAATTCCTCGCCGTTGAGCCAGCCTTCGCGTTCGACCAGCATGCGGCGGGACAACGGCAGCGCGCCGCCGAACGAAATCATGCCCAGGCGCAGAAAGCCCATGAAAAGGTCGCGACTGGTGGGTCGCCGCGCGGAATCCGGCGCGGCCGAAGCAACGAGAGAAGTCATGAAAAGCGCCCCGTCGTATTCGGGTTTATACGAATCAGCGCCAGACTACTCTTATATAAGACCTATGTCGATATTTCCGCGTCAATCCCGGAAATTCTGGAACTGCAGCGGCAGTTCGACGTCGGTCTTGCGCAACAAAGCGATGGCTGCCTGCAGATCGTCGCGCTTCTTGCCCGTGACCCGCAGCTTGTCGCCGTTGATCTGGCTTTCGACCTTGATCTTGCTGCCCTTGATCGCGGCGATCAGTTTCTTGGCCACGGCCTGCTCGATGCCCTGCTTGATGGTGATCTTCTGGCGGGCGCCGCCCAGGTTCTCGAGCATCTCGCCCGGATCCACGCAGCGCGCGTCGATGCTGCGGGCCGACAGGCGCCCGCGCAGGATGTCGAGCATCTGCTTGACCTGGAAAGCCGAGGCGGCCGCAAGGGTGACCTCGTAGCCTTCCAGCTCGAAACTGGCCTGCACGCCCTTGATCACGATGTGATCGGGATTATTCTGCAGGTCGG
>CALGFL010000293.1 GCA_937881145.1 uncultured Bordetella sp. | reverse complement strand
ATCGTCCATGCCCAGGAAGACATCCGCGAGACCATCGGCATGAGCGGCATGCGTCTGGAAGTGCGTGTGCACATCGTCACGGGCGCGGTCAGCGCCGCGCAGAACATCGTCAAGTGCGTGCGCCGCTGCGGCCTGGAAGTGCAGGACCTGATTTTGCAACCGTTGGCTTCCAGCCTGGCCTGCCTGACTTCCGACGAGAAAGAGTTGGGCGTGGTGCTGGTCGATATCGGCGGCGGCACCACGGACGTGGCGATCTTCACCGGCGGCGCCATCCGCCATACCGCGGTCATTCCGATCGCCGGCGACCAGATCACCAACGACATCGCAGCCATGCTGCGCACGCCCACGCCGGATGCGGAAGAAATCAAGCTGCGCTACGGCGTGGCCAAGCAAGTGCTGGCGAGCCCCGAAGAAACCGTCGAAGTGCCCGGCCTGGGGGATCGCGGCCCGCGCCAGGTCAAGCGCCAAGCGCTGGGCGCGGTGATCGAACCTCGCGTCGAAGAGCTCTTCAATCTCGTGCAACAAGTGGTGCGCGAATCGGGCTATGAAGATCTGCTGGCGTCGGGCGTGGTGCTCACCGGCGGCACCGCGCAGCTGCCCGGCATGATCGAACTGGCCGAAGACGTGTTTCTCAAGCCCGTGCGCGTGGCCGTGCCCGAGTATGAGGGCAGCCTGGCCGACGTGATGCACAACCCGCGGTTTTCCACCGTGATGGGCCTGCTGCAAGAGGCCCGCATGCAGCGCCTGCGCGGCCGCAAAGTGGCGCATCAGGCCGGCAACTTCAAATCGGTGCTGGGGCGCATGAAGGAATGGTTCATGAATTAAGCAGGAGCGGCGGGGTTTCTAGTACCGCCGGGAGCGAGACCGGGCCTAACGGCGCGGGGCGGGCTCCGAAGAGGCGCTTCAAAACCGGTGCGGATCGACGATCGGCACCTGTTTTGAGGCGATTCACAGCTAGTTGGGGACTTTTGTGATTTGTCTTTAGGAACGAGGGAGTAGTGATCATGATGAATTTCGAAATGCTTGAGAGCAGCACGAAGGGGACCGTCATCAAGGTGGTCGGCGTGGGTGGCGCGGGCGGCAATGCCGTGTCGCACATGATCCGCAGCGGTGTGAACGGCGTGGACTTCATCTGCGCCAACACCGATGCCCAAGCCCTGGCCGCGACCAACGCGCCGGTGCAGATCCGCCTGGGCCGCACCGGCCTTGGCGCCGGCGCCAAGCCCGAGCAGGGCCGCTCCGCCGCTGAAACCGCCCGCGAAGAAATCCGCGCGGCGCTCAACGGCGCGCACATGGTGTTCATCACCGCCGGCATGGGCGGCGGCACCGGCACGGGCGCAGGCCCCGTGGTTGCCGAGGTGGCCAAGGAGCTGGGCATTCTGACGGTGGGCGTGGTGACCAAGCCCTTCACGTTCGAAGGCAACAAGCGCATGAAGATGGCCGAAGAGGGCATCGGCGAACTGGCCAAGCACGTGCATTCGCTCATCGTGGTGCTCAACGAGAACCTGTACGATCTGATGGACGAGGACGCCACGCAGGAAGACTGCTTCAAGTCGGCCGACGACATCCTGCATAACGCCTGCGCCGGCATTGCCGAAATCATCAACGTCGAAGGCAACGTCAACGTCGACTTCGAAGACGTCAAGACGATCATGGGCGAGCAGGGCCAGGCCATGATGGGCACGGCCGTCGCCAGCGGCGCCGACCGCGCCCGCAATGCGGCCGAGAAGGCCATCGCCTGCCCGCTGCTGGAAGGCGTGGACCTGAACGGCGCCCGCGGCGTGCTGGTCAACATCACCGCCAGCCGCTCGCTGAAGATGCGCGAAACCCGCGAGATCATGGAAACCATCCGCAGCTACGCTTCGGACGACGCCACCGTGATCTTCGGCACCGCCTACGACGAGTCCATGGGTGAGAACCTGCGCGTCACCGTGGTCGCCACCGGCCTGGGCAAGGCCGCGGCGCGCCCGCAACTGGTCCAGACCGTGGCCGCCGAGTTGCGCACCGGCACCGACAACATGGCCTACGCCGTGGCGCCGCAAGGCGACTACCGCGGCATGGACGTACCCTCGGTGATGCGCAACCCGCGCAGCCAGGCCTCGGCCCAGGTGCGCGCGCTGGAAAGCTCGGGTATGGATCACTTCGACATCCCGGCCTTCCTGCGCAAACAGGCCGATTAAGTCGGCAAACCCCGGTTCGCCGGGGCGCGCAATACCTCCCTCAACCGCGGTCCGCCTCCCCCAGGGTGGGCCGCGGCCGGAGCGTCCGCCGCGGTTTTGGCCGATCGCCGCAGTGGTAATGAGATGAAGTAATTGATGGTCAAAAAGGGACGTATAGGTGGCGCAAGAGCACTGCCCGGGCTACAATGCGACCTTACAAAATAGCATCAATCCGTATTCCAGCCATGTTCCGCCAGCGCAGCATCCAGAATCTCGTCCGTACGACCGGCGTGGGCGTCCACTCCGGACGCAGGGTCGAACTCGTCCTGCGTCCTGCCGAAGCGAATACCGGTATCGTGTTTCACCGCACCGACCTGCCCGAGGTCGTCGACCTGCCCGCCCGCGCGGACGGCGTGGGCGACACCCGCATGGCGTCGGTGCTGCAGAAAGGCAATGTGCGCGTTTCCACGGTCGAGCACCTGATGTCGGCGCTGGCCGGTCTGGGCATCGACAACCTGCACATCGACATCACCGCCGAAGAAGTCCCCATCATGGACGGTAGCGCGGCGACCTTCGTTTACCTGCTGCGCTCGGCCGGCATCGTCGAACAGAACGCGCCAAAGCGCTTCATCCGGGTCAAGAAGCCCGTCGAGGTGCGCGAGGGCGAAGGCCCCAACGCCAAATGGGCCCGCCTGGAGCCGCATGAAGGTTTCGCTCTGGCCTTTTCCATCGACTTCCAGCACCCGGCCATCGATTCCACGGCCAACTTCGCCGAAGTCGACTTCGCGACGCACTCGTACACTCGCGAAATCGCCCGCGCGCGCACCTTCGGCTTCGTCAATGAGGTCGAGGCCCTGCGCTCCATGGGCCTGGCGCGCGGCGGCAGCCTGGACAACGCCATCGTCATGGACGAGTACCGCGTGCTCAACAACGACGGCCTGCGCTACGACGACGAGTTCGTCAAGCACAAGATCCTCGATGCCATCGGCGACCTGTACCTGCTGGGCAAGCCTCTGGTGGCCCGCTACGTGGCCAACAAATCGGGCCACGCGCTCAACAACCAGTTGTCGCGCATGCTGATGGCCGACCAAAGCGCCTGGGAAATCGTCACCTACGAATCCCAAGCCGAAGCCCCCGCCGCGTTCCGCGGCTGGAAGCTGGCGCAAGCCTAGGCTTCGCCATCAGACAAAAGCGCCGCCGATGCGGCGTTTTTTGTTTGGCGTTTCGCTATGAACCCGGGCGCCTTAAGAACTCAAAAAGCGGTCCGGGTAAAAACTCAAGACGGCTCAAGACCGATGATGCCCATGATGCGCCAGCAAGCGCGCGATCGCATCGGCCAAAGGCCCGGGCCGCACTGCCTTCCCCAACTCGTCGAAAGCGTCCAACGCTTGCGCTCCCAGGGGCTGCGCCAATTTGGGCGGATGCGCCGCGCGGCTGCCCGGACGCGGCATCCCCGCCTGCACCCTCACCGCGATCTCATCGAGCAGCCAGCCGCGCCCGGTCAGCGCCTGGGCCAGGCTGGGCGCCATCTGCCGCAGCTTGGCGGCATAGGCCGGGCCCGGCACCGCCAGTTCCAGACGCCGATTGTCCAACTTGATGACCGCGCAAACCTCGCCCACGCCCCGCGGCAGCAGCGCGGCCAGGGCCTGCTGGATCTGCAGATGGCGCTGCGCCGTGGCCAGCACCCCAGCGCCGCGCGCATCATGGCCCAGCCAGGACAGGGCGGTTTCCTGGCGTCGGCCTGTCCTGGAACGCGGAGAAAAAGGCTTGTTCATGTGCGTAAAGGGCTTGATGAACGTGATTATGCCCCTACATAGCTCGGAGTGACCGCAAAAGCTTCATGACCCGGGTGCGCTACACTTGTCCGTTTCCCTTCGTGCCGTACCGAGACGCATGATTTCCCTGCTCAAAAAACTGATAGGTAGCCGCAACGACCGGCTGCTCAAGCAATATCGCAAGCTTGTCGGCCAGATCAACGCGCTCGAGCCGCAGTTCGTCGCCTTGTCCGACGAGGCCTTGTGCGCCAAGACGCAGGAATATCGCGCGCGCATCGAGCAGGGTTCCACCCTCGACTCCCTGCTGCCCGAGGCCTTCGCCACCGTGCGCGAAGCCGCCAAGAGGGTGTTCGGCATGCGGCACTTCGACGTGCAGCTGCTGGGCGGCATTGCCCTGCACAAAGGCAAGATCGCCGAAATGCGCACGGGCGAAGGCAAGACGCTGATGGCGACCTTGTCGGTCTACCTGAACGCGCTGGCCGGCAAGGGCGTGCACGTGGTCACCGTCAACGACTACCTGGCCCGCCGCGACGCGGAAACCATGGGCCGGCTGTACCGCTTCCTGGGCCTGACCACCGGTGTGGTCGTGCCCCAGCAGGAAAACGAGGAAAAGATCGCGGCCTATCGTGCCGACATCACCTACGGCACGAACAACGAGTTCGGCTTCGACTACCTGCGCGACAACATGGAGTACCGGGTCGAGGATCGCCGCCAGCGCTCGCTCTTCTACGCCATCGTCGACGAAGTGGACTCGATCCTGATCGACGAGGCGCGTACCCCGCTCATCATCTCGGGCCAGGCCGAAGACCACACCGATCTGTACGTGCGCATGAACTCCGTGCCGCCGCTGCTCTCGCGCATGGCCGCCGAGCCCAAGCCGCAGGAACCCGAACCCGAAGGCGACTACTGGGTCGACGAAAAGAGCCAGCAGGTTTATCTGTCCGAGGCCGGCCACGAGCGCGCCGAGGAAATCCTGTCCAAGAACGGCATGCTGCCCGCCGGCGAGTCGCTCTACGACCCGCGCCACATTGCGCTCATGCATCACCTGATGGTCGCCCTGCGCGCCCACTCGCTGTTCTTCCGCGACCAGCAATACGTCGTGCAGAACGGCGAAGTCATCATCGTCGACGAATTTACCGGCCGCCTGATGGTGGGCCGCCGCTGGTCCGATGGCCTGCACCAGGCCGTCGAAGCCAAGGAAGGCGTGAAGATCGAGAACGAGAACCAGACCCTGGCCTCGATCACCTTCCAGAATTACTTCCGCATGTACGACAAGCTGGCGGGCATGACCGGCACGGCCGACACCGAGGCCTATGAGTTCCAGGAAATCTACAGCCTGGAAACCGTCATCATCCCGACCAACAAGCCCATGATCCGCAAGGATCAGAACGACCAGGTCTTCAAGACCGGCCAGGAAAAGTACAACGCCATTCTCGAAGACATCCGCGACTGCCATACGCGCGGCCAGCCGGTGCTGGTGGGCACCACCAGCATCGAGAACTCCGAGTTGCTGTCGGGCCTGCTGCGCCAGGCCAAGCTGCCGCACGAGGTGCTCAACGCCAAGCAGCACGCCCGCGAGGCCGAAATCGTGGCGCAGGCGGGCAAGCCCGGGCACATCACCATCGCCACCAACATGGCGGGCCGCGGCACCGATATCGTGCTGGGCGGCAGCATCGAGAAGCAGATCGATCTGCTGCACGCCGACGAGTCCCTGTCCGAGGCCGACCGCAACGCGCGCATCGAACGGATCCGCACCGACTGGAAGCCCGATAACGAGCGCGTCAAGGCTGCGGGCGGCCTGCGCATCATCGGCACCGAACGCCACGAATCGCGCCGCATCGACAACCAGTTGCGCGGCCGCGCGGGCCGCCAGGGCGATCCGGGCTCTTCGCGCTTCTATCTGTCGCTGGAAGATCCGTTGATGCGCATTTTCGCGGGTGACCGCGTGCGCTCCATCATGGAACGCCTGAAGCTGCCCGAGGGCGAGCCCATCGAGGCCGGCATGGTGACGCGCTCGATCGAGACCGCGCAGCGCAAGGTCGAAGGCCGCAACTTCGACATCCGCAAGCAGCTGCTCGAATACGACGACGTTTCCAACGACCAGCGCAAGGTGCTGTACGCCCAGCGCAACGAGGTCCTGGAAGCCGCCTCGGTCAGCGAGACCATCGCCAGCCTGACCGAAGGGGTCATGACCGACCTGTTCCATACCTATGTGCCGCCCGAGTCGATCGAAGATCAATGGGACGTGCCGGGTCTGCAGCAGGCGCTGGCCAGCGATTGGCAGCTGTCGCTGCCTCTGGCCCAGATGCTGGAAGAGGAGTCCGATCTGGACGAAGACGGCCTGCGCGAGCGCGTGCTGGCCGCGGCGCGTGAAGCCTACGAGAGCAAGGCCGCGCTGGTCGGCGAGGAATCGTGGTCGCAGTTCGAACGTTCGATCATGCTGCAGGCCATGGATTCCCACTGGCGCGAGCATTTGTCTTCGCTGGATTATCTGCGCCAGGGCATTCATCTGCGCGGTTATGCGCAGCGCGATCCCAAGCAGGAATACAAGCGCGAGGCTTTCGAACTGTTCTCGAGCCTGCTCGACCGGATCCGCAACGACGTGGTGCGCGTGCTGTTGACAGTGCGCGTGCAGTCGGCCGAGCAGTTGGAGCAGGCCGAGGGCATCGAGCCTTTGCAGAATCTACAGTTCCAGCATACGGATCCGGCGGCGGAACTGGCTGAAGCGGCGGCGCCAAGCAGTGCGCCCGCCATGCCCAGCGGGGCCGTGCCGCGAGTGGGCCGCAACGATCCTTGCCCTTGCGGCAGCGGGAAGAAGTACAAGCAGTGCCATGGGAAGCTTGCTTGATCGCTGCCAGCTAGCTTCCTGCTGACTGGAGGATGGCCTGTTGAATGGCCGGGGCTTCTGCGCCGGCCATTTTCTTTAGGCGCCGAGGCTGCCCAGCGCGCGGCGTCGCAAGCCGGAGCGCTTCTTCCACTTCTTGTCTATTGCAGCAGGGGCTGCGGCGGGAGCAGGTTTACGCCGGTGGCGATGTTTTCTTCGGCGACGCCGTAGATATGCAGGGTGATGGCCACTTCGTTGCCGCTGTTGCCCAGGCGGTGGGTCTGCTGCAGGCCGGGGATGGCGGTGAAGATGTCGCCGGGCTTGCGGGTGACCTCGCCGTTGACCGACAGGGCCTGGGTGGCCGGGTTCCAGTGGTAGAGCGTTTCCGACAGCTCGCCTTGCAGCACACGGTAGGCGCACCAGGTCTTGTGGCCGTGCACGGGGCTATGCTGGCCCGGACGCCATACCAGGTAGACGATGGTGAAGCGGCCGCTCGGATCGGCGTAGGCCACGTGGCGGCAGTAGTTGTCGGGCGAGCCGGCGCGCAGGGCTTGCGGCAGGGCGTCCAGCAGCTTGTCGGCCTGTCTCAGGTGCGCGGCCATATGCAGCAGCAGGGTCGAGGCGGCAGTCTGCTCGGCCTGGTCGGTGGCGGCGCACAGGGTCTGCAGCGCGTCGTTCGGAGCGATGGCGGAGTCGGTGACGGTCAGCATGGCAGCTCGGCGCGTGAAGGAATGTGCATCCAGCTATCCTAAAGCGCCGTCCATGGAATAAATTTGCCTAATTCGGGTCGGATGACGCCCGCAGTGAAATATTTTTCTCCAGCGCGAAGGAACCCCTTATGGATCAGACGGATTTCAAGATTCTCGGGCTCATGCAGAAGAATGCCGACTTGTCGGTGGCCGAGATCGCCGAGCAGGTCAATCTGTCCGTGACGCCGTGCTGGCGGCGCATCCAGAAACTCAGGGAAGACGGCATCATCGTGCGCAACGCGGTGGTGCTCAATCCGCAGGCACTGGGGTTCAATCTCACCGTTTTCGTGTCCATCCGCACCAGCCAGCACAATGCCAAATGGACGCAGAGCCTGGTCGGCGCCGTGATGGCCCTGCCCAATGTGGTGGAGTTTTACCGCATGGCGGGCGACGTGGACTACCTGCTGAAGGTGGTGGTCCAGGACATGGCGGCGTACGACCGGTTCTACCGCCGGCTGATCGAGATGGTGGACCTGCTGGACGTGAGCGCCAGTTTTTCCATGGAAGTCATCAAGAGCACCATGGAACTGCCCCTGGGCGTGGACTGACCCTCCCTGCGAGGCGATCGGCAGAGGCGGCTTGCAAAAAGGGGGCCGGGCGAGGCGCTACAGCGGCGGCAGGGGGCGGCTGCGGCGCGCGTCGTCGGTCGCCACGTAGGTCAGCGTCGCCTCGGTGACCTTGACGATCTCGGCGTCCAGGCG
The DNA here is from genome assembly GCA_937881145.1 of uncultured Bordetella sp. GTDB lineage: Bacteria > Pseudomonadota > Gammaproteobacteria > Burkholderiales > Burkholderiaceae_B > Bordetella. The sequence continues at coordinate 5,344 of CALGFL010000293.1, read as the reverse complement.
CTGGCGCTGAGCGTAGACGTCCACCTCGACGGTAACCGAGGTGACGCCGGTCCTGACGATCTTGGCGTAGAAGCTGAGCAGATCGCCCACGAACACCGGCTGCTTGAAGACGAAGGCATTCACCGAAACGGTGGCGACCCGGCCGTCGGCGCGGCGCGCGGCCGGAATGGCGCCCGCGATGTCGACCTGCGACATGATCCAGCCGCCGAACACGTCGCCGTGGATGTTCGAGTCGGTCGGCATGGGCATGACGCGCAGCACGGGCTCGAGGTCGGGCAGCTTGACGTTGTCGGGGGGCGTGGACATGGTCGGACTCCGGTAGGCTGCGGTGGGGTTATTTGGCCAGGCGCTTGAGCGCCAGCTGAACCCAGTAGGTCGCGCCCAGCGGCAGCAGCGCGTCGTTGAAGTCGTAGCTGCCGTTGTGCAGCATGCACGGGCCCATGCCGTGGCCTTGCGCGCGGTGCTCGCCGTCGCCGTTGCCGATCCAGACGTAGCAGCCGGGCTTTTGCAGCAGCATGTAGGAGAAGTCTTCGGCGCCCATGGTCGGCGTGACGTGGTCGTCGACATTGGCCTCGCCCACGATGCCGCGCATGACGTCGGCGCAGAAAGCGGTTTCTTCGGGATCGTTGAGGGTGGGCGGATAGTTGCGGGCGAAGGCGAACTCGACCTGGCAGTTCATCGCGGCGGCCGTGTGTTCGGCGATCTCGCGCATGCGGCGCTCGATGAGATCGGTCATCTCGGTGGTGAAGGTGCGCACCGTGCCGCGCAGTTGTGCATCGGTGGGGATGACGTTGTCGGCGCTGCCGGCGTGGATCTGCGTGATGCTGAGCACCGCGGCTTCGCTCGGGTTGCGGTTGCGCGAGACGATGGTCTGCATGGACGCCGCCATCTGCACCGCCGCCATGATGGGGTCGTGGCCCAGGTGCGGCATGCCGCCATGTGCGCCCTTGCCCTTGATGACGATGGAGAATTCGTTGGCCGAGGCCATGATGGCGCCGGCCGTCACGCCGAACTGGCCTACCTTGAAGCCGGGCCAGTTGTGCATGCCGAACACCGCTTCCATGGGGAACTTCGTGAACAGGCCATCGTCGATCATGCGCTGGGCGCCGGCGCCGCCTTCTTCGGCGGGCTGGAAAATCACATAGACCGTGCCGGCGAAGTCGCGGTGCTGGGCCAGGTAGCGCGCCGCGCCCAGCAGCATCGCGGTGTGGCCGTCGTGGCCGCAGGCGTGCATCTTGCCGTCGTGCTGGCTGCGGTGCTCGAAGGCGTTCAGTTCCTGCATGGGCAGGGCGTCCATGTCGGCGCGCAGGCCGATGGCGCGCGGTTTGGCCGGATCCTGCGGCAGTTTGCCTTCGATGATGCCGACCACGCCGGTGCCGCCCAGGCCGCGGTCGATGGCGATGCCCCATTCCTGCAGCTTGGCGGCGACGATGTCGGCGGTGCGGAATTCTTCGTAGGACAGTTCGGGATGTGCGTGCAGGTCTCGTCGGACGCGGGCGATTTCATCCTGCCAGGCAACAATGGGTTCGATCAGCTTCATGATGGGTGCGGCGTGTGAAACGCGTGAGAAAAATATCCTCACAAGCGTAGCATCAACGGCCGAATTCGTCGCCTTGCCGTGCGCGTCGCGCGAACCGGCGCCGGCGCGCGGCTTGCTCAGGCCTGCCTGGGCTTGAGATGCGGCGCGATCATAGCTTGCAGCGCTTTGTGGACTTGCGGGTTACCCGCGACCACATAGCCGCCCCTGGGCCAGGAATCGATGTTGTACATGTCGGTGCAGACGCCGCCCGCTTCGCGCAGGATCAGCGTGCCGGCGGCCACGTCCCAGGGGGCCAGGCCCATTTCCCAGTAGCCGTCATAGCGTCCGCAGGCCGTCCAGGCCAGGTCCAACGCGGCCGCGCCCTGGCGGCGCACGCCGCGCGTGGTGTGGATGGCGTCGTGCAGCATGGGCATGTACTCTTCGGCGAAGGAAAAATCGCGGAATGGAAAACCCGTGGCCACGACGGATTCGGCCAGGCTGGGCGTGCGCGAGCAGGCGATGCGCCGGCCGTTGAGCCACGAGCCGATGCCGTAGACGCCGGTGAACAGCTCTTCGCGACAGGGGTCGTAGACCACGCCGATCACGGGCGTGTCGACCGCGACGGGTTCGCCTATTGCCACCGCCGTGCCGGCGTGCGCGATCAGCGCGATGGACACGGCGTAGTGCGGGATGCCGCTCAAGTAATTGGTGGTGCCGTCCAGCGGATCGATGTACCAGGTAGCCGGGCCTTGCGGCACGCCGCCCGTTTCTTCCGCCACGATGCCCAGGCCCGGCATGCGGGCCTGCAACGCGTCGATGACGGCGGCTTCGGCCTCGCGATCGGCCTGAGAGACCAGGTCGTTGCGCGCTTTGTGGTCGATGACCAGATCGGCCCGATGGTGCGCGTACGATTGCAGCACGGCTGCGCCGGTGTGCGCGGCGGTAACGGCGGCGTCGATGGCAGCGCGCAGATCGAGCGATGAATGCTTGGGGTGGCTGATGTTCTGCATACATGCAGTGTAAGCCTGCCCGTTGTGCGCGATTGTGTCGGCGGGCCGTTTGTGCATCGTGCGTGGCGCATAGCCAACGAGTTCTGATATGTTGACGGCGCTTTTTGCAACTTCCTATGACTTCTTCCTACATACCCTTGCAGCCCGCGGTCTTGTCGCTCGATGACGCGGGGCACCTGTACAGCGCCACCTATGGCGATGTCTACCACTCGCGTACGGATGCATTGGGGCAGGCCGAACAGGTGTTTCTGCGCGGCAACGATCTGCCGCGGCGCTGGCAAGGCCGCGCCCGGTTCACGGTGTGCGAGACCGGTTTCGGGCTGGGGTTGAATTTTCTGGCGCTGTGGCGGGCCTGGCGCGCCGACCCGCGACGCGCGACGCGCTTGCACGTGGTGTCGATCGAAGGGCACCCGTTGGAACGCGAAGCGTTGCGCGCGGCGTGGGACCGGCATCTGCCGCAAGCATTGCGCGCATCGGCCGATGTCTTGATCGCGCAATGGCCGGAGCTGCTGCCCGGTCTGCACCGATTGGAATTCGAGGGAGGGGCCGTCACGCTGACGCTTGCTTTCGGCGAGGCCGCAGTGGTTGCGCCGCGCCTGTCCGCGCGCGTGGATGCCTACTTTTTCGACGGTTTCGCGCCCAGCCGCAACCCCGCGATGTGGTCGCCCGAAGTGCTGGGCGCCTTGGCGCGGCTGGCCGCGCCCGATGCCACGCTGGCGACATGGGCCAGCGCCGGCAATGTGCGGCGCACGCTGGCCGCCACCGGCTTCGAGGTGCGGCGCGAACAGGGCTACAGCAAGCTGCACATGATCGTAGGCACTCGCTCGGCGCCGGCCGGGCCGACTTGCGGGCTGGCCGACGACGACGCGGCATCGGTGCTGGTGATAGGTGCCGGCCTGGCCGGCGCCGGCGTGGCCCAGGCGCTGGCGCTGCGCGGCCGGACGGTGACGGTGCTGGCGCCCGTGGGCGATGCGGGAGCGCATCGCGGTCATTTGGCGGCCGCCCTGACGCCGGTGATCGCGCGGGACGACAACCCGCGGGCGCGCCTGTCGCGCGCCGGCAGCCAGCGTGCCCTGCGGCGCTGGGCCGGCATGGACGATGCGGTGCGCCGCTGCGGCACCTTGCAACTGGAACGCGACGCCGGACGGGCCACGGCCTTGGCCCAGGCTTTGTCCGGTCTGGCTTTTCCCGCGCAGTGGGCGCGGGCGGTCGACGCCGATGCGGCGGGGCAGTTGGCGGGCCTGCCCGTGGCGCGCGGCGGGGTGTACTTTCGCGACGGTCTGCTGGTGCGGCCGGACAGGCTGGTCATGGCGCTGTTGTCCGCGCCGGGCATTACCCGAAAGACCGGCGCGGCGGCGAGCCTGCGGCAGGCCGGAGGGCTTTGGCAGGTTTGCGATGCGCGGGGCGCCGTGCTGGCCGAAGCCGGGCAAGTGGTGTTGGCCTGTGCCGCCCAGGTGCCGGCGCTGTTGCGCGCCGGGGGCCTGCTGGACCCTATGCCCAGGCTGGCACAGATGCATGCCTTGGCTGGCGAGGTGACGCAGGCGCCAGCGTTCGCCTTGCAGGGCGGGCCGCGGTGCATCGTGGGCGGCGAGGGCTATCTGCTGCCCGAGGTGCTGGGCTGGTGCGTGGCGGGCAGCACATACGCGCACGGCGCCCAGGAGACCGAGGTGAGCGCGGCGGGACAGCGCGTCAATCTGGACAAGGCAGCGGGATTGATGGGCGAGGAGGCGGGGCACGCTCTGCGCGGGCTGCCGGCGGGCGACCTGCCCGGCTGGGCCGGCTGGCGGGCCGTGCTGCCGGGGCGGCTGCCGGCCATCGGGCCTCTGACCCATGCCCCGGGGGTCTGGCTGGCGACCGGTTATGCCTCGCGGGGCCTGAGCTGGTCGGCTTTGGGGGGGGATTTGATCGCAGCCTGGCTCTGCGGCGAGCCTTTGCCCCTGGAAACCGACCTGATCGGCCAGATTTTGCCGCGGTAATCGGGAAAGCGGCGGGTCGCCGGCGCCAGGCGCAAGCCTGTTCCGACCCCTGCCAGGGCATGAAAAAGGGCTGTCATGGCCCGATTTTGTGTCTGCCAGGCACCTGCCGGCCCAGGTTCGAAGGGCGCCGAGTTTATTTCAAAAGCCAAATCCGTCAAAATAGAGGCTTTAGCCTTCTGACCCAGAACCCGAGGTCTTGCCGTGCCGCCTAAGTCCAGCTTAGTCCAACTTACTCCACTTGAAAACGCCCAGCTGTCGACGAGCCGTCCCAGCCGTATCGATTTCGACCTGGGGGGCGGCTTATCCATGGCGATCGAGGCCCATGCGCCGGGCGTGTTCCGCTTGCGCTGCGGCGACCCGGCCCTCTTGAACGACGAGAAGGCCAGTCAGCGCGCACGCGTGCTGGCCGAAATGCTGCTGGCCCGCCAGGAAGCCGTGGGCGAAGCGACTGTCGCGCCGCGCGCGGGCGGCTGGCGCATCGAGCAAGGCGACGTAACGCTCGACGTGCAGACCAAGCCCCTGCGCATCACCTTGTCGCGCGGCGGTCATGCCGTGCTGGCTTCCGCGGCAAGCAACGCGTTCGCTCACCAGGCTTTGGGCAAACCCGAAGACGCTTTCTGGACGGCGAGCTTCGCACTCAAGACGGGTGAGCGCATCTACGGCCTGGGTGAAACCCCGGGCGACCTGAACCGCCGCGGCGAAGCCATCGTATCGGACGACCCCGCGCATCGCGCCTTGCCGCTGGCCTGGAGCCCGCGCGGCTGGGGCGTCTACGCCAAGACCCTGCACCGCGTCGAGCACGCTCCGGGCATCGCGCCGGCGGGTTCGGCCTATGTGCT
>CALGFL010000292.1 GCA_937881145.1 uncultured Bordetella sp. | reverse complement strand
CTTGCGGCACATGGACCTGAACCATGCGCGTCTACCAATTCCGCCACCTGGGCACATCTTGCATCAAGCAAGTTCGACATTCTAGTTTATTCCGTCCCTGTGTCAAATCGTTTTGTGCGGCATCTTTTATATATGAAAAAAATATCACATTGCAGATGTTGATTCTGTGCTTTATGGTTGATACACAAGCTACACAAAAGTAGTGATGGCGCGGTGTTTTGGCTGAATGCATGGTGCTGCTCAAATATGAGCTTTTTTGCATATAAATGAATTCATACCGAATCGCCGTGTAACCTTAATACGGAGACAATTAATGAACAGTGCCAATGACTCTGCCGGCCATGCCGCGCCGTTCTTTTCGAAGGAGGCAACCGTCGCCAAACCAGGCTTCTCGCGCTGGATGGTGCCGCCCGCCGCGCTGGCGGTGCATCTATGCATCGGGCAGGCCTATGCATTCTCGGTATTCAACGGTCCGCTGACCAAGGTCATCGGCATCGACAAGTCGGCGCCAGGCGACTGGCCGCTGACGACGCTGGGCTGGATTTTCTCGCTCGCGATCTTCTTTCTCGGCCTGTCCGCCGCCTTCGGCGGAAAATGGCTTGAACGCGTCGGGCCGCGCCTGGCGATGTTCGTCGCCGCATGCTGCTTCGGCGGCGGTTTCCTGATTTCGGCGCTTGGCGTCAGTCTGCACCAGATCTGGCTGTTGTATCTCGGCTACGGCGTGATCGGGGGCATCGGTCTGGGCATAGGCTATGTGTCGCCGGTATCGACGCTGATCCGCTGGTTCCCCGACCGGCGCGGCATGGCGACCGGCTTGGCGATCATGGGCTTCGGCGGCGGTGCGATGATCGCCGCGCCTCTGTCGATCGCGCTCATGAATCACTTCAAGAGCGCCACGAGCGTGGGCGTGGCCGAGACCTTCATCGTGATGGGCATCCTCTATTTCATCTCGATGGTGATCGGTTCGCTCGCGGTGCGCGTGCCGCCCGCCGGCTGGCGGCCTGCCGGCTGGACGCCGCCCGAAACGACGCAGCACAAGCTGATCACGTCCAATCATGTGCATATCGACCAGGCACTGAAGACGCCGCAGTTCTATCTGATCTGGCTGGTGCTGTTCCTGAACGTGACGGCCGGCATCGGCATCCTGGGACAGGCATCGGTGATGATCCAGGAGAGCTTCAAGGGCGCGGTGAGCGCCGCGGCCGCCGCGGGCTTCGTCGGACTGCTGTCGCTCTTCAACATGGGCGGGCGCTTCGTATGGGCGTCGGCATCGGACTGGGTCGGGCGCAAGAACACCTACTACATCTTCTTCGTGCTCGGCGTGATCGCCTATGTCAGCGCGCCGGTCTTCGCAGGGTCGGGCAATGTCCCGATGTTCGTGCTGACGTACTGCATCATCATCTCGATGTATGGCGGCGGCTTCTCGACGGTGCCGGCTTACCTGGCCGATATTTTCGGCACAGCCTATGTCGGCGGCATCCACGGGCGGCTGTTGACTGCATGGGCCATGGCCGGCATCGCCGGTCCGGTGCTCGTCAACTACATCCGCGCCTATCAGGTCGCGCACGGCGTCGTGAAGTCGGACGCCTACACCATGACCGTGCACATCATGGCCGTGCTGCTGATCGTGGGCTTCATATGCAACCTGCTGGTCAAGCGCGTCAATGAACGCCACCACATGACCGAAGCGCAGCTCGCGACAAATTGACAGGAGACGCGAAGATGAACACCCATCAAGTTCACCCGACCAACAAACCCATGCTGGCCATATTCTGGCTCTATGTGCTGATCCCGCTGGTGTGGGGGGTCGTCAATACGCTCACGCAAGCGCTCAAGCTGTTCAGCTGACGCGCTCTGGCGCCCGATGCCGTCAAAAGGGGCATCGGGCCGCCTCGTTCACGCGGCCAAGGCTGGGTTCGGGCCTCTCAACCCGGCAGCCGCGACTCGAATCTTTTCTTCAAATACAGCCCCAGGGCCAGATCGTCGGCCAGGCCGAGCTTGCGCATCGCGCGGCGCTTGTGGCTGCTGATGGTCTTCTTGCTGCGCGACAGGCGCCGGGCCGCCTGCGTGACGGACAGGCCCAACGAAATATGGCGCAGGATCTCGGTTTCCGCCGCGCTCAATTGTTGGCCCATGTCGTCTGGCCTGCCGGCTCGGATGCGGCCGTCGATGCTCAGGTGAAACTGCAGCGGCTGCTGCGCAGCGGCATGGATCATGTCGCGGATAAGCGTTTCTGGATCGGCTTTGGACAGGAAGCCGCAGGCACCCGCGCGGAAAGCCGGGTAGGCGGTGCCCCGGGCGGGATCGGACGAGAACGTGACGATGGCGATCTTGCCGACGTGGCGCTTGATGCGGCGGATAAGACTCATGCCGTCGCAGGATGCGTCGGGCAGGTTGTAGTCCACGACGGCGACGTCGCAGCGCAGCCGGGTCAGACCTTCGAGAAAGCGGTCGGTCGAGGTTTCGGTGAGCACGACGTCGAACCGCGGGTCCCGGCTCAGGCAGGTGGCCAACCCGATGGCCGTCACGGGATGGTCGTCGAGTATCGCGATGCGCAGCGGCCGCGAAACGGCGAGCTGGCTGGCCGAGGCAGGCGGCCGCGCGGGCGGGGGAGTCGGATTGGACGACTCGTGCTTGGAAGTAGGGAGCATAGGCGGGATGGAAGCTAAATCTGAAAATTAGCTGAATAGTTTTGAGACGAGCAATGTTACATTGTCCTTTCATTTTCCTGTCTAACTTTGTCCGTTGAGGGATGCATTTCAGACCGAAATCCATCCCTGGACGTCGAGTGCGCGAATCAGATGCGCGAAACAGACAGGCTGGAAAGCGCACGCGATAAGGCCTCGCTTTATCGGGGCCGTTTCTTCGCATAAAGCGCTACAATCAGGCAGTGCGGCATGGCAATCAAACGAACGCGGCGACCGGCCGCGTTCGTCGTTTCTGGAAATAATCTCGATGCTACAAATCACTTTGCCCGATGGCTCTCAGCGTCAATTCCCCGGCCCCGTCACGGTCGCCGAGGTTGCCCAGTCCATCGGCACCGGTCTGGCCAAGGCGGCGCTGGGTGGCCGCGTCACGATCCCGGGCCAGCAGCCCCGGCTGGTCGATACCAGTCATCGCATCGAGCAGGACGCCACCCTGGCCATTGTCACCGCCAAGGACGCGGACGGCCTGGACCTGATCCGCCATTCCACGGCGCACCTGCTGGCTTATGCCGTCAAGGAACTGTTTCCCGACGCGCAGGTCACCATTGGTCCGGTGATCGAAAACGGCTTCTACTACGATTTTTCGTACAAGCGCCCGTTCACGCCCGAAGACCTGCAGGCCATCGAGAAGAAGATGGCCGAGCTCGCCAAGACAGACGAGATCGTCACGCGCGAAG